>JANWJI010000043.1 GCA_025449515.1 Nitrososphaeraceae archaeon
ATGAGATGGCATTGCCATAGTAATATGGAGGTAAATATCTGCTCCCCACATGCCCATCTCTGCTCCCTGGTAGCCGCCAAATGCCCAACCGGCAAGACCAGCCAGAAAGAATCGTGTAGTTATGTTCCAAGAGATCTGTGAGCGCCAAATAAACAGGAACGCTGTAAATATAGTTAATGCAGAAGGAAAAACAATACCCAATGATGCAGGTTGTGCCATTATTTGAAGCCAAACAGGATTTGGCATATCCAGAAATATGTGATGAGAAAAAACAAGGACCGAAAACATAAAATAGAACGGCCAAGGACGGTAGTTCCATTTATTGTACTGTACGCGTTCTTTTCCATATCTCGGCGTTAGATAATACATCGCACCAAGGAAGATTAATAGTGGAAAGTACACGATAGATGCCCAAAAACCACCACGCATTCTTTGTCAATAACCAATTTGTGGAATCAAGGGCAATTGTTGTGGAATTTTGCTGCAATGAAACTAGTCCTTGCGTTAGCTGAAAAAAAAGCAGGGTTCCCTATTAATTGTATCATTGAAGTCACAAATGCTGCAACTAACACAATAGGTACCGCGGGGGTTGCGTCCCTCAGTTTCTTTGTAAACCAGCTATTGATCCCTAGTAACGCCATCCATCTTAGAGTTGATGGAAGATATGTCATATGTGTATGATCTAGGTCTTGTTTGGGGTAATCCTTCCCTTTTTTTTGCAGCTCTCTCTCCATGTCTAGATGCGAAGACCTGTGTTCCAACAGGTATTTTTCTTCTTAACAACGTAGTAATTATTATAATACAAAAAATCGTGATGGCTATTCCTACTAAAAGATCTGCAAATAGAAATATCTCGGCCGCAGTACCGTTCCAGGTTATACCCGGCTGACCCGGGAGGAAGATAAGGCATAAGGTTATACCAACCAACGCCTAAGGACGACACTGGTGAGATGAAAATGAGTATTACACCTGCCTCCAAAACACCTAAAGAAATCTTGACCCATTTCATACTTGACAACGGTTTTCTACCCCACTTACTTGTAGCGTAATAGCCAAACCACATCGTGTTCATTGACATAACGCCAAAGAACATTGCCTGCCCATGGGATGTTAGCAGAGCATAAAACAATACATCTTGCGGTGCAGAATGAATTTGGTTGGAAAGAGGAACACCAAGTTATATCACACGCATTCCGAGTGCACACACGCCTGCAATTAAGAAGTTTGTCAACATTACACCAATAAATAATATTACCAATTTCTTAAGATCAGGTGAGATATCGTATTGTGGTAGCTGCGGAGGTTCTTGGGGATATCGATCCTGATCCTTATTCAACATATGTTTGACTCATCTCCAGGCATTTTGGGCTTTAGGTTGGTAAGTTGGAACTTGGACTTGAGGAGACTACTTTTATTTGTGAAGTCATATAGGGGTGCGCATATCCACAATACTCTAAACATCTTACCAGATATATTCCTGGATGCTTAAAGGTGAATAAGAATACGTTGTCAACTCCAGGAACGACTTGCATTTGAAACATTAGCTGAGATCCATCAGTTGGACCGGCGACAATTTGGCTATTCCAAAGTTATGTGCCATTTGTCCTGCGTTAACTATCGTAATTTGAACTGTATCTCCTTTATTAAGAGAAATTGTTGGCCCACCTGTGGTACTATTAAAGCCAAATTCGTGTTGTATCGAAACTAATTTTTTATCAATCTTCAATTGTTGCAAGGTAGGATTCGAGGGAGCGAGATTCAACGGGACATGAAGAGCAACGAATAGTCTGCTTATTCGATCTTTCAGTAAATGATTATAAGAACTTTCTGACATTAGTCCTGCACCTACTGTGAGTAAAGCAGAAAGCGACAGTATGATTCCTATAATGATTACGATCCGACGACTCATGATATATGGTTTAGGTGGCTGTCCAACAGTCATAGCTTAACTTTGAATCATGAATATTTCATTATTAAAAGATGTGTCTTCTATTTCGGAATTTTGCCGTCAGCCAAGTCATGAACTTTAAGTCTTACAAATCATATTGTTCAACAAACCCGGGTGATTTATCAATTGAATTGGGCAACTTTCCTCTTAATTCAATAAGTGATGTCGAGCACAGATGGGTTCAGGAATGGAAATATAGATATTCAATTACCAAACTTAAGATATAGATTCGAATTCCCTGTTCACTTATCTGCTAGTTCTCATGAATTAATCTCGATCTATCTGAGGTATCTTGTCACTTCATGTGATTAGAGTTCAGAAAATACTTAAGTCTCTATAGTGCACGACGTGAGTTCAAAATTGAGATACTGAGGCTTGAAATCCATGAGTACAAATCAGGATCACATATCAGGATAAGTGCCTTAATAGTCCTTGTGAAAAATTTGCTGAGAAAAATAAAGCAGTAGGCGGGATATTCTCATGGTCCATATTCACATCATCCAGAAAGAAATTCCTTTTACACAAATTTTGCTTTCAGTGTTGTCTACAGAGTACATCTATCAACTGCAAGTGAATCATACCCCGTATAAATAAGCAATTCAGGGTGATGTGCATCATCTATCGCTTCCCTTCAGGACGCAGATCTACGTTAACTCTTCAAGTGATACTTCTCAATTGGCACGGTACCTTCTTTATACGTGATGGTTATTATGTCACCCACTTTATAATGACAATTCGAAATTGAGCGTGGTTCACGGTCTGATGACTCAACTATACATGTCCCTTGATCATCCTTAATTACAACTCTGGCATTATCAGTAACTTCCCTTCTGAATAGATCCTTCAACGGAAACCCAAATAGGAATTGAACGCCGAAAACCGCCCCTATAATAACTAAGATAGCAAGGGCAGCCATTTTCTTGCCAGACATTTTGGAGAAAGGAGACGAGCCCGTGTCAGAATCAGAATCGAAATCGTATCCCACTAATGATGCACGGCATTTAATATGTTGCATGCAATTTAAAAATATATCAGTGCAAGGCCTTGTTCTAAATAAATTTAGAGAAATGTTTGGGGTTTGATTTACAGCAGGACACCTGACCTTGAACAAAGAAATACATTCCACGTATTGAGTTCAATGCCATAACTTCAATCTTATGATATGCCAATACAGAAATCCTCTTTGACCTTTTAAATAAGTAGAGCAATGAGTGTTAATACTAATTCTATACCATAGGCACTGGCATATGCCAGAGTTTATACTTGTCTAGTATGGCAGAATGTTCTAGGTCGAATTGTTACACTTAAGTTGACAAGTATTACCACGAAGTTACAATCATTTACTATCCATCTGCCAAAATGCAAGTTGGAATCCTTCACGTGAATTCCGAATCGCTCGTGATTTCATGATAATATCTTTATCTCCATAGAGTAGATTATGTTTCCAATGTACTATCATTCTAATGAAATTGTCATAGTTAGTAGATAGAATTACTTGATCGGCTGCTCTAAAGCCAACACCATAAATTTATCCTAAAATTGATTATGATTATTTACTTTAGTGGTTCCTTCTTTCAATTGAATTCATACAATAGTCAAAGTTAAGAGCATGGTCCCAATAAACTCTAGTATTTAGATATAGATCATGGCCAATAGACGAATAGACGAAAACAGGAAGTCTCTCGAAGAATACGGAACAAGGGTAAAATCGCTTAAGAAAATGGCCGCGACAGGTATTATATTAATCTTGACTGTGGGAGCTCTCACCCTTTTCTTAGAAGGCCTAGTTCCTGAAGCTTATCTGAGATACGTAAAGATTGTAGAGGTGGGTATTATCGGATATTTCTTCATACAGGTTGTAAGTGAAGCAATTTATAGGGTAACCCGTGATTACTTTCAAACAAACGCAAATGCCATAAAGTCTTTCGTGAGAATCACTACTGCGATCATATTTGCAGCCATTATCCTCTCATATCTTAGCGATGATCCGTTCTTGGCGGCGTCTATCACTACTGTAGCAGGCTTGATGCTTGCCTTTGCCTCGCAGACAGTTATGGGTAATATGATAGCAGGGTTATATCTATCACTTACACGACCATTCAAGATCGGGGATAGAATAACAGTCTTTGGAAATACTGGGACTATCTATGAAATAGGACTGCTATATACCCGATTGATATCTGAGCAGGGAGATACCATTTTGGCACCAAGTTCTGCACTAGTAAATTCAGCCATAGTATTGCATCATGGTCAAGATATGACTTGAGTAAGGAACCCATTTTTGTTGTTGTATTTGCCGCAAGATTGTCTTACTTCATAATAATCACTAAATATTGATTATTAGTATGATATGCGTTACGTATATAGCACGTATAATTGATAATATTATTTAATGTCAATAGAGAGGAGAGATAACACTTGAGTGCTTCTATAAATATATCATTCGCTATAATCACTGTTGCTTCATTACTTGTCGCGACTTTGGGAGTAGTTGTAATTAATTCAAATAAGGATATGATGATCTTTGCGCAGCCTGGTTACCCCTCCGAGGCAGGTAAATACAAGTTTGGCGCTATCTCAAGCGTTCAGCTTGATAAGACTGGCAAACCAGAATGGATTCTTGCCGGTCACTGGAAATCAAATTTATTGAATGCAATATCGAACTCCACAGTTAGCCATGGCAACTTATCATTTACTCCCATATTTGATGCATCAATTAGAATGGTGATGGTAAACGGTTCTGGGTTGCATTCCCACACAATCACAAACTTCAACCTATCAAAAATATCTCTACCGAACAATAATACGAAGCAATTCAACGGCACAGTCACTGCAAGCATGAGAAATGGTCCGATTACGGATATACCTGTGAGCATAAAGTTCCTTGGAAATGATGTTATAAGCTTGTGGCTCGACCCGATGAAGATCAAGAACCATTATGGAAGTACTCCAATTTTCGGTTTCGAGCTTAACCCTAGCAATAGGCCAATGCCCCCACAAGGAAGCGCTCACTAAACCTCCTAAGTAGATCATTCCTATCTCTTTCCATCATTATTTCTATCACAACACAAGAACACAAGCAGATAGGAAGGTGGATTCACAAATTCGAATTTAGCTACTGGTCTCTCCAGGCAAAATTTCAACAATACACCAGATCTTTCAACTGTTCAAACCCTATCGATATACCGATCATATCATAAATTCCAAGCCCGAACTAGCCTAATTCATTACCTAATAGATCCAGGAATTAGTCGTATAGAGCGAATCAACGCATTTTATTTGAATTAAGGCAAGAGTAGATCACTCCTCCATATTATTCTGAACATTTGACTTTACCGATACCTATAGTTAATTTTTTATATACGGAAGAGTCCAATCCTAATTCATGCTAGAGCAAGAGAAAAACCCTCGCATTAGCGGTTTTTGCATCTATTTTTGCGGTTCAATTCTAATTAGCTTGTTTGCAATGAGCACTATCACTACTCACCAGGCATATTCAGTTGGATCAGAACAGTACTCCTTCGTTGGAAAATGGGGATCAAAAGGTGTAGGTCACGGCATGTTTTCGCAAGCGTCTGGCATAACTACGGATTCTAATGGAAATGTGTATGTAGGAGATCTCACAGGAGTCAGCGGCAAGATACAAAAATTCACTAGCAACGGCACATTCATTACTTCTTGGGGAAATCTAGGGTTTGGTCCCGGAGCATTTACGAATCCGACCCAGCTTTCTGCAGATTCTAATGACAACATATACGTCGCTGATTTAGGGAACGCCGAGACAGCTGTTCAGAAATTCACTAGCAACGGCACATTCATCACTTCTTGGGGTTCAACAGGATTATCTGATGGACAGTTTATAAATCCGAGTGGAATTGGCGTTGATTCCAAAGGCTATGTCTATGTAGCTGATTATGGAGAGAATAATCGTATTCAAAAGTTTGATAGTAATGGAAACTTCATAACAAAATGGGGATCTACTGGTACTGGTGACGGACAGTTTATAAATCCTGCAGATGTTGCCATAGATAAAGTAAACAATGTATACGTAGTAGATAGAGGCAATGATCGTGTCCAAAAGTTTGATAGCAATGGAAACTTCATAACAAAATGGGGATCTACTGGTACTGGTGACGGACAATTCCAAAGTCCCATAGGAATTAGTGCAGATCAGTCTGGGAATATTTATGTGGTTGATTTTGGTAATGATCGTGTCCAAAAGTTTGATAGCAATGGAAACTTCATAACAAAATGGGGATCTACTGGTACTGGTGACGGACAATTCCAAAGTCCCATAGGAATCACAGTCAATTCCAAGGGGATTGTATATGTTGTCGACGGAGGAAACGGCAGAGTCCAATTTTTCTCTCTCGCCCCTAAATAGGTTCAACAGAATTAATGACAGGATTTCATTTTACTCAGTCTAATGGTCTGTGAAATTTTATACTTAACATACCGTCACAAGAAATGTGCTTTCTAGTCGTATATTTTTTTGTCACGCCCTACTGACTGACTAATACTGGAATATGAAATGATTACATAGTTAAACGCAGTCACATGAACGTCTCACGAAATAAAAAACAGATTTTGAGATGCATTTAATAATAAAGGTCTGAATTAAATAATGAGCAAGATATGCTGAGAAGACTATCATTTTCATTCCTGTTAATTAGTGTTATCCTTTTGTGGTGTATAGGTTCAAACTTCACCCTTCGCATGAACTATCAATCGATACATGCCCAGGGGAATATTTTGAATACTACTAGCGATGTGCCCTCAAGAGTAATGGAAATACCAGGTTCTTTGTTTGCGCACAATCCGGGAACACCTATCCTAAAGGACTTGCACTTGAAAGCAGATATGGTCGTTAGCGGATTGAGCCTTCCTACTACGATGGCCTTCGTAGGAAATAATGACATCTTGGTATTAGAAAAGGCCAAAGGTACTGTGGAGAGGATCCTAAACGGCAAGGTATTGAGTAAACCTCTTCTAAATGTAAATGTGGAATCGCAGGTAGAAAGAGGGATGCTTGGAATTGCCGTTGCAAATAATAGGAACGGTCCTATGTATGTTTTCTTGTACTTTACTGAAAAGACAAATCCATCAATTAGTCATACTGATGGTAGTACATCTGTTGCTAATCGTGTATACAGATACGAGTATGTTGATGGGAGACTTATTAATCCGAAGATTATTTTGGATCTACCCGCCACTCCAGGACCAAGACACAATGCGGGCTCTATAGTAATTGGTCCAGATAATAATTTGTACGTCCCGATCGGAGATGTAGATGGTCATAGTAGTCAAGCACAGAACGTAGCTGATGGAGGACCAGCTGATGGCACAGGTGGAATACTTAGAATCACTCAAGATGGCAAGCCTGTAGGTAACGGCATACTTGGAACAACTAGTCCTGTAAACAAGTATTATGCCTATGGGATACGAAATACCTTTGGTTTAGGTTTTGACCCTTTGACTAAAAATTTGTGGGACACAGAAAATGGCGCAGGATCAAACGATGAAATTAATATAGTGCAACCAGGATTTAATAGTGGTTGGGTGCAAGTCCAGGGAAAGGCGCCTCCGGATTTCGATTACTCTCAGTTATTTACCTTTGATGGTAAGGGCATATATCATGATCCTGAATTTTCTTGGCATGATACAACTGGTCCTACCAAGATACTTTTCCTTAACTCTTCAAAACTAGGGAAAAATTACGAGAATGATGTTTTCGTGTCGGATATTCACCATGGAAGAATATTTCATTTTAAGATGAACGCAAATAGAACAAGTCTAGCATTACAAGGCCCGCTCGTTGATCGAGTAGCTGACACAGGTAACGAAACAAACGGATTGATATTTGGATCTAATTTTGGTGGCATATCAGATATGGAAGTTGGTCCGGATGGTTACCTGTACGTAGTTTCACTTGGCCGAGGGACAATATATAAAATAATTCCTACCCTGTAGCTCATAAGATAAGCAGTAGAAGTGCGCTTCCTCCCTTCCTCTCCCCTTCAGAACCAATAATTGCAATTTTTAGATAATTATCTACCATACATTGCAAGTCTTATTCCGAATTAATTGTATTCAGAATAAAGGTACATCAGATTCTGAATTTCACTTCCACCTGATTAGCCACGCGGTGTCGTTTCCCTGTTCCACATCATATAACACTATCTGGCGGCTAATTTGGGCATCGATTTAGATCGAATCATCCTCGGAATTACTGAAGATATAATCAACAGATTAGGATTCGTTAACGATGGTAATGATCAGGACGTTTGTTCACTATTATTATATATTCATATCCACATCAGCTACAGTACGTCGCAATATTGCATCCAGACTGTTCTTTGTTACCATAAGGGAAGGCCATCTAAGGGTATCCTATACGACGCTAGAGAATAAGCCAACAACTCTTCCAAGATGTAGAATATGTCTTGAGTCATTTAGTAAAAGGACACGTTTCAAATTGCACATGGTCACCATCAAATGGCTGTATAGCTATTTGCGAAGTTCTATATCTGATATTTAAGGCCATTAAAACATATCTAGCACAAGTCATGAGATTTAGGCATTATGCTGGAAATCTATTGATTAATTATTTGTAAGTTGGTCATAATTATACTTATAAGTTTTGATGCCTAGGATCTAATGCTGCGTGACGCAGCGCCACTCAGAGCACGTATCACAAAGTCAATGCAGTCTTGGACGCCCCCCTTGACATTTATCTAGGATAAGTTTTACTTGTCAGTCGTAGAGACAGGGCTTGAACGGCATAATCTAGCTATTATAAAATACCTGACTGGATTTCGGACTACATAACCGTAGTAGATTTATAGATGAGCAACATTACGACAATTATAGAGAAAAATTGTGGACGCCTAATTCCGTTAATCCTCATCATAGAAGAATTTCTGAAAACACTGGTCGCGCCAAAGCTAAATACGCTATAGCAGGCTTGGTTGCAATCCTAATTATTCAGATGTTACCTGGAGCACCTTCGATGCGACCATCCCAATTCTTTACGGCAACTAGTCAATCATCTTTGTATTCGATAGTTACACCTGTTCTCGCACAAAGGGTGGCGACAAATAGTACGTGTAATTGTACATTAGATACCACTACTTATGGTCATTTGTCTGAGAATGTCTCTGGTATTACTATCCCCAAGGTGAGGATTGTACAAAATCAATCTTTGCAAAGCCAAACTGAAGGCCATCTCACGTGGAAGGCAATAAAGCCTATGCAGTTGATGGGAATTCTTACTAATGGTTTCTTTCTAGGAAATTTTTCCAGCGGTACTGCCTCCACGGTTGCACTAAACTCATTGAATGTCAAACCAAATGATTCAATAGGCATTCAGATAGGTGGAGGAACTATCCCTACAACTGCAAAAGCAGAACTATTGAAGGCTGATATAGATGTGAACGGCACGCTTGCCCAAATTAAAACTGTTGGTAAACCTATATCTACCTTGGATGTAAATCATGGTAAGAATATGAAGATGGCGTTGGCAAAGAATAAACTTCTCGCAGGACTTGATCCTCATCCAAATAACTATCTATTACTCATGTCTTTAACGTATGACGATGGTGTCAAATCAGCCGGCTCATCACCTATTAAAGGATTGAACAAAAATCACATTGTGGCAATGTATGAGACAGTATTGCAAGCGGGCTAGAACAGTACCGTGCTCGTTCAAGGATTAGGATAATAGCCAAATAGTATGATATCCATAAGATATTCCGAAGACTTTCGATAGCTCTTACTAAAAATTATTTCAACGAGATACTCGATTTTGAGTGAATAATTGGAAGCAATATTCAGATATCTTGATCACGGATCCATAGGTGTTGGAAACTATGATCAAGTAGTTGCGACTAGAATAAAAAACTAGGATCATCAAATGAACTTAATTCTCTGATTATGGTCAAGTATTTTTGAAACAGGTATTAATTCTACAAATTTATATGTATTTCCGAACCTATCCCTATAGATTATACTATCCATAAGTTTGCATTATGCTTGCCATGCATTTAGTAGCTTTATTGATCAAATCCAATCTAGCGAATTCATTAGGAGAATGAGATCTATTGTATTTGTATGATCCTCCTATGCAAATACATGGTGCACCGAGTATTTTCTTAAAATGATACATTGGACCCGAGCCTGCAGAAGAGACGCTAATCACTGCTTTGCCAAAGGTTTCAGTCGCGGCACTTTTAACTGACTTTACAAATGGATTGTTTATTGATGTCCTGGCAGGCCTCTCGCCATCAATCATCTTCAATTCTATGGAGTTTTCAAATCCCCTTTCTACAAGATGGTTCTGAAAGCGAGCGAATTGTTTCTCAGGATCCATGTCTGGGACTAGTCTAAATTCTAACCTCGCCATCGCCTTGGCAGGCAATACTGTCTTGCTGCCCTGACCAGTATAACCAGATGATAAGCCACATATATTACAAGTGGGTTTCTCAATCAGAGCCTTTCGGAGTTCAACTCCATCCAAGTTATTGACAAATTTCTTTATTCCGTATTCATTCTTAAAATCATCTTCATCAAATGGTTCATTTTCTATAATACGAATCTCTTCTTCCGTCGTAATCCTTATGTCTCTGTACCATTCATTGATCAAAATCCTTCCGTTCTTATCACAGATCGTGTCTAAGGCACACACTAATATCCAAGCAGGGTTTTCCACCAAAACTGCCAAACTAGAATGAATGTCATGAGATGGACCTCTTGCGACTAGATCTACAGACAATATTCCCTTTAGTCCCAAATGTATAACCGCCCTATCCTTCGAATCTACGAGTCCAAATTCCCAAATTATTCCATCGCAAGCAAATTTCTTCTTGTATTTGGTAAGAAATTCTTGAATATGTAAACTTCCTATCTCCTCTTCTCCCTCGACAATAAATTTTATGTTACATGGAACATCTCCTGTCTCCTTCAAATAATATTCAACAGCCTTAATTCGAGTAATTAATTCCCCTTTATCGTCGGATGAACCACGCCCAAAAATGTAATTACCGTCAACATCGCCACTGAATGGATCTGCATTATTCCATAATTCGACAGGTCCTTCTGGTTGGACGTCATAATGATTGTAAAATAATATAGTCTTGCCTGATGGATTTGATCGTGATTTAACCTCACCGAATACTATCGGAGGTACATCACCCTCTCGATCATTTAAATAAATTAACTCAGTTTTGATATTAGCTTTAGTCATAATTGCTGCCACAAGATTTGCACATCTGACGAGGTTTTGTTTATTTGAGGCACTGCTTGGTTGTCGAATTAGAATTTGAAGATCATGTATGATATCATGCATATTGCAATCAATGGCACAATTTACCTTCATGATCATTTATTGCTTATATAATGTAATAAGAAGTAATAATATTTTCCAGTTAATCTTTGTCTTAGAGGTATTTTCTCCAATATTATAAATAATCAATAAATACATGCGAATACTCTTACCATATGAACAGAAAATAGAGCATAATATTATTATATATTCAAATATTGTAGATCTTGTAGATATTTACACAAATTATTGCAAAAATGCACTCTCTTCAAATGAAATCGTTCTGATTTCATCGCACTACGAATCTGCGGCCAGGATATTTGAAATTTTGAAGGATAATATCAATTCCATCGAAACATATAAGGCAAATGGTTCACTCGTGATCGTGAATTCGACAAGAGCATACTTTGGCCTAAAAAATGATTTTGTAGGAATGATGATAATGCTAAAAATGTTGCTCACACGTAGAACTAAGTTATCCAAAGATGGAATAATGGTGATCTCTGACATGGGAAATTTTTTCCATCCTCTCTTAAGGATCAATGACCTTTTCAGACATGAAGAGGAAATATCCTCTGCTACATCTTTGCAATTTAGATTTTACTGCAGTTATTCTACATTTGATTTAGATTCCTTTAGCAAAGACCAAGAGCAGGAACTAATGAAAAAGCATAATAGACTTATTAATTTATGAGACGGGGTTTGTAGATACATTAATAGAGCGAAACAACTGTAATGTAATAGCATGCGGTTGTCTCTTATCAGATATCGGCTTATGCGGATGAGGAGGATATCTAAGAATAAGCTTTTCCTGATCGTTAGGTCTCTCATATTTTTCTACCTTAGCATTAAAATCAAGCTTGGATGGGTTTAGATAAAGAATATCTCCCAATGGTGTGGTCTAGTAAGCCAATACTAAAAAAGTATAGTCATGGCCTATACCAATTTGAAAAGTTGCTTTCTTCTGATCTATTTCTTGACCAAATCCTTTGTTTCCACAAATACTTTATCAGGAGGAAATGCTTTGCAATAAAGCCAAGAGATATCGAAATCGCGCCACCCGCAAGAAATCGTAAGCCGATAATTTTGAATCCATCAGCTTCTTCACTAATAGATATGAAATTACTTCCGATGAAGATACAAACTATTCCAAAGGCCAGAATTATTATGCCCGCTATCAAGAAGGGCTTAAACAGCATCGCGGACTCGTTATTAGATTTAGTCATTGGCCCCACACTAGTAATATGACTCGACTAATTAAATTATTTAGGTCATAATCTTCGCTCGTCTGAGCGGACTATGAACAATCATTGAAAATTTAGATTCCCTTTTCAATATGAAACAGATATCGTATGAATATCAAGATGCATCAACAGTTAAGTATGTTCCAAATTCGCATGGAGGTCGTGCTATTTATCGTCGCTATGTTAATTCCTTTCAGATCTCCTAACAACTTCAGGTAGAGCATTTCCATCGTCAGACGACAAACGAGGTTCGTTTTTACAGTTAAATATGAGAGAGCGTAAAGTAACAATCTCAAAGGGCTTTTAACTCATTAAGGGGAATTCTTAACCTCAGAGCGAGAACTGAAATTTGTCGTCATGTTCGATATCCTTCGAATATGCATTGAACAAACCAAACGATCTATTTCAACCGTCGATTCATCAGTTGGTTATATAGATTCTCTATAAATCCAGTGATTTCTCTCACTGGAAAGGTTAGAATATGTCAGCTCAGCATTTAGGGCAGTAACGTGCAGATTTCAATAAATCCGATTACTTTTACGACTTGTCCTGAGATGAAAATATGTATCTATTAATATAGCCGTCTTTTGGGTTTACTATTTCCAAAAGGCTCCAATTTAGCAATTATCGACCGCAGAAAACTAACTAAATACTAGAAGTAGACGACTCATCCTCATAGGTCAACGCTATAGACATAGGACCAATTTCGCTCATACAAATTTTCATATTATCTTTCGATGGGGCGAGTTAATGTTTGAATCCCTTAAGTTTTCAATGCCTCACTTTTGGAGGTATTTAATCCCATTTATGATTTTGACAAGATACTCTTGATCGCAGCGACTGCAGTCACTGCACAGTAACTGCAATATATCATCCTTGTATTGTAGAAACAGGACTTGGATTTTCCTCGTGAGATATATATGGCCTAAGTTAAGTGGAGAGGGGTTTGACTAGATGACAAGGTTAGGAATATTTCACTTGCAAAGTCCATCACTAAATAGCGAACCTGTTCATGCCCGGTACTATTCTGAAGTTCCCAAGGTGGTTAAGTCCTCTTCATATCACGTGTCATAATACGAGGCTGATTTCCAGATCTGCCTCTAGGTGAAAGCGCTTGATTCTCCAAATTAGCGTGATCTCGATTTAATTTCCGAAACTGGAATTCGATCTTTTGGTTTTTACCTCAACTTTCATGTGTTATTTCGATCTCAATACTCATCACAAATATCGTTCCCGAGGCCGAGTTGACAAATTCCCAGTTGTGCTTCTTACGTAGAATACGCAAACAACAATCCATACAAAATTATTAAATGCCAAAAACGGCTTATGAGTATACTTATGTGCGAAGATCAGAGAATTGACAAACGGGTAATTTCAGGGATTCCCATACTACGTCTATTTCTTAACCGCTTTTCCCGAGTAATACTCCATGAAATCCTGGGAAAAGTCTGCAGTTTCCGCGATGCTGAGTTGGTTGTTTGTGGATTGTTCCTTAATCCAAATAATATTTCCGTCAAGATCAATCTCTATTTTTTTCGAATTCTTCAGGTATCTCAGAATTGCGTTAATCATATCTAGGTTCAGTTTTGGGGCTAACAGTTTTTGTAAATTTCTCACCTTAGGGTAGCCATCTACCTTTCTTAAGGTTGCTAGGAACAGGTCCAAGTGTTCATCTCTAAATTCTCCTGGCGATGTAATTTTATTTTTTCTTCCCTTATTTTTCAATTTAAATCGTTATCACCACATAATAATTAGGAGCAACATTAAACCCAAATATACTAAATGAAGTCTCTCATATTAACCAACAACAACCACTGTAATTAAGCATCCTCGCTTCGATATAGCCGCCATTTAAGTTGATGACCTATACCTTGCTTTGATGATTATAACGAATCCGTTCGAGCTTATAATTAAGATAGATATATTCAGCACGGTATATTTTATGAGCATTACGAGTTTAAGTTCTACAAAGCTATTTACTGTCCAGATACTATTAATGGTATAATCGCGGGAGTTTATGACAAATACGGTCTCAAATTTCTGTAGGGATGTCAAAATCAGGACGATTTGACGTAAGATTTGGTGAGAAAATAAGACATCTGGTAATGGAGTAACTAAACTTAAATCCACCTTTAGATGGGATTCATTCATTTCACGATACTCATTCCCTGAGAGAGGAACACACTAATCCCATTATTACTAACAAGCTTGGAGAGTCACTCTCTGCTGAAATTCGAACTGGAGTATAATTCCGATAGATAAGATGCATTATCACAACAGGATTAAGAATTATTTAGATTTGGAGACTATGTCGCCGTCGATGTGCTCAACAAAATATGTTGAACCATCTTTCTTATTTTGAACTTTCCATGCAAAATAGTTGCCACCGCTAATGGTGGAAGTTGCGGTACCTAGATATTGCCCAATGGAATTCGAATTTGCATTAGATTCATAAAATTCACCATTTCCTTTAATATAGACATAACCCACCGCAAAATCTTTTGGACTAAGATGCATTGAATTATTTTGGGCGATAACTATAGAAATGGCGGCTTCTGGCGGGATGGGAATTCGGTTGATAGTCGGCTGATCAAGTGAACCCGTTAAGGCCAAATAGACTATGATCGTTGCACCGATTCCTATTCCGAGAGATAGGATCACTTTTTTATCCAATCTTAATTATTCATGTAAAATATTCAAATATAAATCTAAGATTTATTCACGTTCGAAACATAGTCCTAACACGCGCCTCGCACTGATTAAGAGATCCAGGAATTTGCAAAGATCTAAATGAGGGCTCATTGTTCCGTACCTCTTACAGTTCGTCAATTTAGCTGTCTAATTCTAATCGTTTTGAACAGGATAGGAGATATTTGAGCATCACCCTCGAGCCTAATTTGTAATACGAAATGTACAAGACTCCTCTTCACCAAGTTTAAATAGATATGTAGTGTGCTGTGAATATCGGATCATGCCGACCCTAAGCGGTACTATAATGCGTAGCAGCAATATAATTCATGCAACGGGGATAGATACAACTCACAATGCATGATTTTTAGCATATCACAATTTGTCATTGATGTACTAATGATCGCTAACAAGAGTAATACCGCTAAATATAATTAATAGAATTTATTATTTTGACAGGCTTTGTCCCAACTACATTGAGATTTTGTGTTCGTGACTTTCTTCCAGATTCTTAAAGCACAAGTCCAGTTGACTTATTTTTATCATTCTAAATCGAAGTCATGTTGTTGTATCCTCTATTATTTTGGCATAATTCGATTAATTGTTTAGATATAAACATGAAAAGTGAATCTGTCTCAGCCAGTATGAATACCGTGGTGGAGATCGATATTCTGTTAATAATGTTCCGCGTTCGCGAAGCGACCGCTATTTACGCTAGTTCTATTATATTTTCGCGCGATTCCATTCATAGTGAGCCAAACGACAGACGCGATGCTCAATCCCATAATGAATGTTCTAATGAACTCAGAAATTGTATTTTGGAATGTATCAATAGAATTCCTATTTCGAATATTCTTGTCATTAACAACTTGCAAACTGCCTAAATCCAACAAAATGGATGACCCTTCATACATGAAGTCTCCTGCATATTTCAACTGGACATTCTTCAGGCTATTAACAAGATTCGTCGAATTACTATATGTTATATATTGTTGAATAGGAATTACTGCTTTGCCGCTATGATTCGTGACTGCTGTGATTCTTCTCCCGTTTGTTGCATCTACTAATTGTATGAGAGATTTCGAAATCCCATCATTAAGATCCTCTTTATCAACAAGGGTTGTTGACAGAAAACCATCGCTTTTATTCTTAATATTGGGACCAATGTGTCTATCAATGGAAATGACACTACCATGTCGCTGTACTTCAATCGCGTATGTTTCACTGTGTATGCTATGGCTCTCATCACTGTTCGCTTCATATATTTTCAAGTTATTGGTGCTTCTTAACATTGCCGTCAATTTGTGAGGATTAGACTTGCTCGCCGAGGCAGAGTAGATATGATATATAGGTCCCCACTTACCATTGCTTGAAGTTATTGGGATGCCTTGAGATTGACTACCATCTCCCCAATCAACATCTACTTGGTAATCTCTTAAATGAGCATGTTTTGTTACGCCTATTACTCCCACCTGGTCGATTCCCCATCTAGGTGATGTGTTACCCACGAAGGCAATCGTTATAGAAGGAATGCTCTTTGCTGAGACTTCAATTACCCCATTTACAAGGTATCCTAAAACGAGCAAAGAAAAACCAAATAATGAGAGAAATACCACCTTATGTGATAGTATAGGTTCTACATGCAAAAAGCGCGAAGCAAGGAATGCAAGTCTTCTTACTCGTAAGATCTCGTTCACGGATGATAAATAAGGTTGGTTTCTATTTTGCTTAACTGTTATTTGTCTATGAATTATTCACATCGTTAATTAGAGAAAATTAATGCTAACCATAAACTGTAACGAAGACATAACTGAATAGTATTTTTCAGTAAACAAGTTCTGACTAATATGTACTTATGATTTCGTACATATAATCTTAAGTCGAATTAATATCGGCGTAGAATTATTTTAAAATTTTGACGCAAATTGCTTTCTATGTTTCGTGTCGCTAAAAAAGCACATAATTAACGTTGTTCACCTCGATAAAAAACAAAAATGATATAAGCAATTGGATCTGGCTACATTTTCAATCTGCTTACTCTCTTTTCGATTCTTGTGTTCTTTTTTGCAATACTAATAGTGATTCAAGAGTACACGCTGAAAATCGTATTCAACCAGCATTAACTAAAATGCGCTCTTGTAGACCAAGCTGTCAGACAGAATATAGTAGGACTTCTAGATAATTTTGGAAACACGCACGTCACAACCAATAGAGTCTTTTAGTAAAAGACAGAAACGATAGAGAACATATGAGATATTAGTGCAAAGGACTTACGTATATGCATCTGCTCATGACAATAAGACGGCACAGGTTGACTCTGTTACGAGTCCAGCTATACCTATGATTAAGCTCGACGAAAAAGTAGCGTTTAGAGCCGTGCCTCATCCGTGAGTGGCCTCGATTATTAGATTTTATACTTGCGAAGACATCGATCTCCACCCAGATATGAATTACCTTAGAGATAGGCAAGGACAAATTTACCGAATTCGATATACATGGAATTGTTAGAAGTAGTGATCTTAAGTCGAATTAAGATATAGATATTTTAGTCTTGGCAAAAGGCACGATTTACATGGAATAGTTAGAAGTAGTGATCTTAAGTCGAATTAAGATATAGATATTTTAGTCTTGGCAAAAGACACTATAATCCCGAATGTGGATCCATGAGTATGAAAATTATCGATCCATATCGTCCATCCATTTCGGGAGTGATCTATGGCGATGCACACAATAAAGGTGTAATCGTCAAAGCTCTAAATTCAAAGACCGCATATCTGAACTTTTTTCGTATCAGTCGGAGATCGCAAAGTATAGATGAGGAATAAATCATTCGACTTGAATTGAATCATGATATCACTGTCATGAAGTACTCGGATAAAGACTCAAATAGAAATCTAATGAAACTACTGCATATACCAAATTCATTGAAAAATCTGCCTATTAAAGTGTTGACTAACTTGATAAAAATATTGAATTTGCCCATGCTCATAAAATCTATCTGAATCAGGATTAATCATTAGATAACCTTAGAAAGAATATCGATTAATTTTACATAGAAAAACCTCTCAGAATGTTGTAATTATTTATAAGTATTAAACGATAGGTAAAATAACCACATAAGCATTGATCCCTTTATGCTGTTAAAGATATTGGGTGTCGGCGGCAGCATGCGAGAAACCTCACGCAGTACCCTCGCATTAAAGATCATATTGGAGGCTGGAAAGACATATGGTGCAGAAACTCGACTACTTGATTTGCGAAAACATCCTTTACCATTTTATGATCCTAACAGATATCATGATGATACCGACAGACATGATATTCGAAGGATTACCGATGACGTGAATTGGGCTGACGCTCTAATACTAGCATCCCCAGATTATCACGGTTCTATGTCAGGTACAATAAAGAATTTTCTCGATCATTTTTGGTGGGAGTTCGCGGGCAAAACATTTGCCTACGTTTGCACGTCACACGAAAGGGGCTTGACAGTCATGGATCAGATGCGGACAGCTGTGCGACAATGTTATGGATGGAGTATGCCATATGGAGCGGCGATTAATGGCGACCATGATTTTAATGAAAATGGAAACATAACAAACCTTGCTGTGGAGAGACGCCTGAGAATGCTCGCTCGAGACTTGGTTATTTACGGTAGAATAATAAGAGAACAATTTCAAAATGATCTAGCTAGTAGTGAGGTTGCGACATTTGCGGCCCAGTATAGAAAGTAAATTAGCACAAGATCCAGCTAACATGGTCAGATACCTCTAGGGATGTTTTCCCCCAAGAATTAGTATAGCGAATCCTTCATATTTCTTGTAGATCCTATTTATCTTACATGGCTGGAGCAAATTCCTAATTAAATGTATATTCGATAAATAATTCAATCTAAAATGACATTTACGGCTACAAAAGATCTCTCATTTTATGGACTTTTTTTTGATTCTACATGTCAATAGCCTAGCTGCCATGTTAGTGGCCGAAGCGATACTCTTAAAATTTATTCTCAATCTATAAGCACTTTACCATGTCGTCATTACTTTGTTCGATTTCATGAATTCAGCGACCTTGATAATATTAGACTATATACTTCTACTAAAAGGCACTTATCCGCAACTTAATTAAAGTTCACTCAGATTTGATGCTTTTTATACACAATAATCATTAGAAGGTGTCAATATGGGTCTTGATTTAGATCAGAAGGTATCTTCGCTATTAATCTCTTTAGGATATCCTACATTATATCCCCCGCAGGAATTAGCTATATCCAAAGGGGTTTTAGAAGGTAAAAATTTGCTCATTACAACTCCAACCTCTAGTGGTAAGACGTTGGTGGCATTAATGGCAGCAATCAAGACAATCGAGAAGGGATTCAAAGTAGCATACCTAACTCCATTACGAGCATTAGCAGCGGAAAAATGTGAGGATTTTCAAGTCCTCAATAATCTCAACATATTCAATCGAAAGGTTAAGATTGAATTAGCAGGTGGTGACTTCGATTCTCAGGGCAAAGAACTAGCTAATGCTGACATTACAATATTGACCAATGAAAAAATGGATTCGCTGATGAGACATAGGTCAGATTGGATATCAGAAGTAGGGCTTTTTGTATTCGATGAAGTGCATTTCTTAGGTGACCGTGAGAGAGGTCCTGTGCTAGAGATGATGTTAACTACAATACGAAAAATCTATCCTCAAATTCAGCTCTTAGTACTTAGTGCTACGGTCATTAATTCAGAGGACATAGCTTCTTGGCTTGGATGCGAATTGGTTGACAGTAAATGGAGACCTACGAAATTAGTGGAGGGCGTATACCAGAATGGTAACATAAAAATGAGTGATGGTAGCCAGATAAAAATTAAATCCAATTGCGGATCTGCAATAGTCGATATCGTCCAAGATTCTATGGTGAACGGATATCAGACTTTAGTGTTTGCTGAAACTCGTAAATGTACTTCCTACCTTGCAAAGAAAGTAGAAGGAATCGTATACAAAAGTCTAGATGAGAACATTAGAAAAATGGCGTTAGAAGAGTCATCCAAGATCCGTTCTTATGGAGAAGATACAGAAATTACATCGACTCTTTCCCAACTGGTATCCAAGGGAGTGGCGTTTCATCACGCAGGTATCGGATCATCTAGTAGGAAAATCATAGAGGAGTCATTCAAAAAAGGAATCGTCAAAATTCTATTTACCACTCCAACACTCGCTGCTGGCGTGAATCTGCCTGCTAGACGGGTTATCTTGACAAATTTCTTACGCTATGATTCAGAGATTGGTAGTAGGTTACCCATCAGTGTCTTAGAATATAAACAAATAGCTGGCCGCGGGGGCAGACCAATGTATGACAAAAATGGAGAATCAATAATCATTGCTGGATCGAATTTTAATCGTGATGATATTTACGATCATTATGTATTGGGTTCTCCCGAGCCAATAAGGTCACAACTTACAAATAATAGAACGATTAGGATACATGTTTTAAGCAATATAGTTATGTTTCCTGGAATAAAGAAAAATGAAGTTATAGATATATTTCAAAATACATTGCTGGCACAATCTTGCAAGGAATCTACCTTGTCGTCCAAAATCATCAATGCTTTGGATTATCTACAATCAGAACGATTGGTCAAAATGAGGAAGGAGAGATATATTGTAACGGAATTTGGAAAGAATATATCATTGTTATACATAGATCCTTCTACAGGGATAGAGTTTAGAAAAGCTATCGAATCGATTATAAAACCCAGCATAGAGAATCATACCTTAGGTTTTTTACATTTAATTACAAGCAGTGTGGACTTTTATCCACGCCTTGCACTAAGAAATAACGATTACGACACGCTATCTGAAATTTTCCTGCACGACGCAAATCAATTCATCTATCAGATTAATGAGTACGAAAGTTCGAGAAGCCTATGGGCGCTCTATGAATGGATCAATGAGAGTAGCGATAGGAAGCTGAGTGAGAGACTTGGAGTTGAACCGGGTGACATGTATAGAATTGTGGAGACAAGCGAATGGTTGGCCTATTCGTTATACAAGGTCGCAAAGATCATTGGGCGCGAAGATTTGCTCAACGAAATATACAATTTAAGAATTAGAATAAAATATGGCATAAAAGAAGAGCTTATGTCCCTAATCCAATTCAGAGGGATAGGAAGGGTTAAGGCCAGGTCATTGTATAATGCTGGCATCACAAACTCCACTGTCCTAGCAAATACTCCAGAATCAAAGTTATCTGCGATTCCTAAGATTGGAATAGCATTAGCTAGGATTTTGAAGAATGAACCAAAGGATACGATGCTTCCTGCATAATGCCATTGGAAATATAGAGTTTATTTAAATAATCTAGACCAAAGTTTAGGGGTTATTCAATGTTGCAGTTATATAACAAATCTTTTGTATTAACAGGACTGATAGATATTTGCTAAATCTCGCAGACAATAGTACACTAATCCAAGCAATACTTGTCTCTTTTATCTCATTTGTGATAGTTGTATTTATGATGCCAAGAACAATCAGTTCATTAATCTCTAAAGGAAAGGTAGTAAAGGATTTCCATAAACCTGAATTGCCGCTCATACCTAGGCCGGCCGGACCCACATTGCTTGTAGGGATCGCATCGGCGGAAATAATCCTATTTTTGCTAACGTTCAATGCGAAAGTCATCGCAATTCTGCTAACTACAGTCATAGGATTTATTATTGGCCTGATTGACGATAAGCGGGTAATGCCGGGATCCTTTAAGCCACTCGCGTTAATATTAGCAGCTGTTCCCTTGATAGTTCTCGGAGCTTACGGTTCTCATCTGCATCTCATTTTTGGTGCAGTCTTCATTCCTCTGTTATACGTCCCACTAATCTTAGTTATAGTTCCTATTGTAGGAAACACAATTAATTCCATTGATGTATTAAATGGGGTCGCCAGTGGGTTTGTAATTATATGTACCATACCTCTTCTAATAAGTATTGCAATATTTGGTAGCAATGACGTGTTCGTGGCAGCTCTACCATTATTATTCGGAACATTAGCATTATACAGATTTCATAAGTATCCCAGCAAGATCTTTCCCGGTGATTCGGGAACTTTGTTAATTGGGTCAATGTACGGCGCTATTGCTATAGCTGGAAATTCAGAAGTGATAGGAGTTATCTCGTTGCTACCCGCAGTTATGAATTCTTTCCTTTTTCTAGCCAGCGTGAAGAAAATAGTCGAACACAGACAAGTTAAGGCCAGGCCCACTGTATTAATGGAGGATTATAAATTGGCGGCATCAAAGGAAAGGGATGCGCCTACTACCCTTTTAAGATTAATCCTTGCACGTGGACCTCTGTCAGAAAAACAGATTGTTGGTCAGGTTTTTAAGCTAGGAATATTCTCTTCCATTTTAGCTGTGATCTCGATAATTATTCAATATTACTTTGTTACTGGACTAATCCCCAAATGAAAAATGCTGGTCTTATGGCATTCATTACCTTAATGTGGATAATGATATTAGCTGCGGCTGCTCTTCTTGTGATGGTTGTAGCTCCTATGGAGCTTGTCCTGCTTCGTAACGGAGCCAATAGGACTGTGGTATCCACAATTCAAGCATCTATTTCCATTATTGTGGTCATGATGTTAATACTATTTCTAAGCAAGTTTAAGAAGATCTATGTAAGGCGAAATCTCAAAATTTAGAGGCAAAGTAATAGTCCAGTCAAGAGCTATTTTCTAGAATAAGAGATATCAATATCTGCCTTGCCATTCTCTTTATTGTTAAATTGGCCTTGCAACATCATAATTTGTTCGATTATATGAATATCATAGAGTTAAATGTGTACTTGGGATAACTATATTGGGGTTATAATTATGCCTGTAGTCACAGATACAAGATTAGAGATGAGGTACTTGTAGATGCGACTAAGATTGAATATACAGTTTGGTGTTCAATCTGATGGCTCGCAAGAAACGTCACTACTTGCTTACAATTTGATTCTATATTCCACGCGCATTACTCTTTCAAAGAATTACTCCGGAGTTTTTTTCTCTTTGATGGATTAGGATTATGACCTACATAGTCACTCAGAGATTTTATCATAGTTCCCATCCTGTAACTATTTGGCATTACATCAGTACTGACTGCATTATCCTCGAGTACTTTCTTTGTAGATGGACCAACAACTGTAACAATAACAAAATTGTTTAACGATGACTTGAGGGACTGTCTTAAATTGTTTTTTTCTGCAATTATAAATAGCTCTTTGGCCGCTGGTGGACTTGTAAAGGTTATGACATCGATAATCCCTTTATTTACGTCTTCTATAAGTTTGATGACCTTTGATTCATCTGGAGGAAGACAGCTGAATCCCATCTCCCGTAAGATTGTCGCACTTTCATTGTCAAGCTGATAGGAATATTTGTAGATTGTCAGCTCAAACAATTCTGCCCCTGCCCGGCTAAGCTCATCTACAAAGCATTTTGAATAGGATCCATGCCATAGAATGCCTATCTTCTTGCCCGTCATACCATATACTTTTAGTAGGTTCAAGATTCCTTCTGTAGTGTTTTCATGTGGGATCAGTTTAGTATGGATATCATATTTTGCTAATACCGCTTGTGGTTTTGCGCTTCGAGCGATTATTGATACGGCTTTCAAAGCATCCCTCAACTTTTCTCCCACTCCAAGTCTCTTAGCAATAGACATAAGAGAGTAGATGCCTGGGCCAGACATGAATATCAAGAAGTCAGGACGTTCGAAAATATTGTCAATAAATTTCTTAATTTCTTCGACATCTCGTGTTGCATTTATTCCCACGGTGGGTGCAAAGTATGGCTGGCCTCCAAATGCTATTATCAATCGAGCCAGCTCAGAGGCTCTTCTACTAGCCGTAACGGCTACCGTTAAACCTTTCAATGACATATAATATTACATTTGATAAGCATATGTAAATAAATAAATAATAATAATAATAATATCAATTCAATGATTCAGATTAGATCAGTCTAATCCATGGTGTATAGCTTCGTAAATAATATGATTTTGTATAGCTTTTCGGCACAGAGAGAAATTAGAAAGTCTCAAATACTTTCTTATTTCTCTCCTGTGAGCCTATTCGTAATCGTCAATGAATTCTTTTTGTTATGCATATAAATCATTTAGGTAACAACGTTAACTGATAGGGCAAAACTGTAAATATTATTCTATACGGTCTAATCTACAATAAAAATTGTTACTCCCACGATAAGATGATTAGTGGTCAGGGTTTCCGCTAGATCGTGATGAGGCTGGTTAGGTTTAATCTGATTTTGTCATTAAAAGCACTCATGTAATGTAACTTCTGGCTTATATAATACACTAACTGTTTAGATTATGCATTTTTCGTAAATCTGGAGCAAACGATATAAGAGTAGTGGGTACCGCAATCTGAATCGGATCTTTTAGCGACAACGGTTTTCCTGTTTCAGGCGAAATCGTTCCCTTTTTTTTCGTCCACACCATAGAATTAAATTCTAGAATCGGTTTGGTATATTTTGTTAGATCTTGATATTCTGTCCCTGACTTTGGCATCTTCTGTAAATGAATGCTCTTATCAGAATACATTTTTGTCCAAATCTCTTCCGTAATAAAAGGACAAATTGGAGAGAGCAGCAAAAGTATTGTAGATAAGCATTTATTTATAGTCGAGATTGCAGACTCATGACCATATTTATGTTCATTCTCATAAACACGCCATTTAACCATTTCTAAGTAATGCGAGGCAAACAAGTTCCATGTGAAGTCTCTTATTGCGTTTGCAGGAATAAAAAAGTTATAATCATTATATCCGAGCTCGCATTCCTTGACTAATTTTGACAGCTCTCCCAAAATCCACTTATCTGAGTCATCGAGGTGTCGCGGTAAATCATAAATTATCTTAAAAGAAGAAACAAATCTTGCTAAATTCCACAACTTTGAGAGAAAATTCTTCGATATTGCGATTCTTTGTTCAGAGCATCTAAAATCCTGTCCCAAATTACCTTCTGTAGCAGACCAAAATCGAAACGCATCTGCGCCATACCTGTGAATAATTGGAAATGGATCTATGACATTTCCCTTGCTCTTACTCATTTTTTCACCTTTCTCATCTACACCATAACCCATTATCCAAGCCTCAGACCACGGTAATTGATCGGTTTGTTGGAAGCAGCGTAACATACTATAATAAAGCCAAGTCCTTATGATATCTTTGGCCTGTGGTCTCAGATTTGTGGGATAGAGGTAGTCATATAATTTTTGATCTCGTAGATATCTTGTGATAAATAGTGGAGTGATACTAGAGTCCATCCATGTATCAAATATCCGGTCCTCTCCAGTGAACTCTTTGCTTCCGCATTTACTGCAGTTTTCGAACGGAGGCTTTTCCTTCCAAGGTCTATAGTATTGACCGGCCTCTGGAAGATTCGGGGTTTTGCAAATATTACAGAACCAGATAGGAATTTCTGTCCCGTAAAATCTCCGTCTTGAAATTGGCCAATCGATTGAAACTGAGTCCAGCCAGCTATTCAATATTTGTCGATGTATCTCAGGATGGAATTTTATTTTCGATGCGAGTTTTTTCAGTTTTGGGATATAACTCATCTGCTTTAGATAATAGTCTTGCATAGATAGTATTTCAATGGGAGTTCTACTACGTTCACAGATAGGTGTTCGATGCATAATGTTTTCTTCTCTTTCGATACGTTGATCCTTTTTAAGATCCTCAATAATTCTAGATCTAGCCTGAGATATTCTAAGGTTGGCGTATGGTTTGGCTAATTCAGTTGTAGTTCCAAGCTCAGTTAACGATACTATTTCTTCAAGTCCCAGTTCTCGAAAAAGCTGGACATCATTTTGATCACCGTAGCTACAAACCATTACCGCACCAGAACCAAAGTCTGGATTTGCTGTCCGGTGAGCAAGGATTTCAACTTCTCTATCGAAAATAGGTAAGATCACATGCTTGCCTATGAGCTCCGTATAACGATTATCTTCTGAGTTCACTATTATTGCTTGACAAGCAAAGAGGAGTTCTGGCCTTGTGGAAGCTACAATTATTGTTCCTGTCTCTTTGATATTAAATTTCATATAGATAAGTTTGGTAGGAATTTCTTGATACGTGATTTCTGCATCGGCCAGGGTAGTACCGCAATCGTAGCAGTAATTATTGGGCCTGTTTGCTATGTATATTAGATCCCTTCTCCACAAATTTATGAAAGTACTCTGAGTCAATGATCTAAATTCAGTAGAGTCTGTTCTATAGTACTCGTCAAAATTCCCACTTATCCCCATATCCTTCATTATTTGAATCATCTCTGATTCAAGATCGTCCAGCGCTTGCTTGCAAAGGTCGAGAAATTTTTCTCTGTCAGTCTTCCGCATTTGAATCTTATATTTTTTTTCGGTATAAATCTCAACAGGTAGGCCATTCCTATCGATGCCTATAGGAAAGAATACACAATAATCCTTCATTCGGGCGGCCCTAGCGATCATATCTATCTGGGCATAGTGGGCCGCTGCTCCGATGTGCCATGGTCTACCGGAGGGATATGGCGGCGGAGTGTCAATTACGAAAGGTATGCTGTTTTGACCGATGATTGAGAAACCATAGACATTATCTTCGCGCCATTTATCTAGAATTTTCAGCTCTAGCGAAGGATCCCATGATGTAGACTCAATTTTATGGTTTTCGTTCATGTTTTAGCAACATATCAATTACCGTTATTAACGTTAATGACATCACTATCCTTGATGAATGGTGTTCTGCTGCTGAAAGGATCTATCATGCTAATGACTGTTTTATTTTACCTATTTGTTATGAGTATTTCCATTTTTTCCACTATTATTTTCATAACTCCAAAACTTTCTGGACAGATTGCATTATTCTCTATCGTCATAGCTATGATTCCCCCTTCAATTCTAACTATATTTTTTTTGAAAAGAATAATCAGATCGCGTTTCGTAATACGACTGTGGAGGTAGACCATTTTGATTTTTAGTTTCGGCGTGTTCAAATACATGTGCTTTATACTAAGTGTGACTGTATCGTTCTCTAGCAGGTAAGTTATCGTACAGTATACTGGGCACCAAAGGTCTCAACTACATTTGAAAAACGTGGATTAAGAACTCAAATAAAACAGACGCTAGAAATCCTTTCTAATTGGCAATTCAGAATTTCCGAATTCGTTTGAATACAGTGAATAAAGTCTTATCTCTTGACCATGTTTTATCCGATAATTTCCAATCAGTTTTATAGTTTTTTTATATTCTTCCTTTAAGGCGATTAGTGTTTCCGCTAGATTATCAGCGATTAAGATATGCCACTCGTTACCTATATCCATAACTCTACGCGCTAGTATGATGCCAGGCCCCCAATAATTCTGATTACTTTTTATATCATTCACTGTAAATACTGGTCCCGTACTGAGACCAATACGTACAATGATAGAATCATCACTATTTTTCTCATAATTATACTTACGCAGCTCACGGTGAAGCTGCATGCCTAGTTGTAAAGGCAATTCTGGATTCAATGGAAATCCTATTACCATTCCGTCACCAGTGGGTAGAATTATTTTCTTATCATCTGCCTTAAAAGCCTCACATGTAAGTATAAGGCTATTTAGAGTCTCTATTTTTTCTCTTTGTTTATTGACTGATAATAATGGGTCAGAAAGGCCAACTATATCTATAAAGAAAAAGTTTGCATTTATTGGCTCAGTCGGAATACCTATTCCTGACAGACTAAAGTCATACACCTTTACTAATTTCTTATAAATTCCTAAATGGTGACCGTGAAAAGGCAATTCAGTATAAATAACTGGCGTATCAAATATAGGATCCTTACAAAGGAAACAAATAGCGTAATTCGATCGTTTGCTAAACGAAATGTTCCCTTCGTTAGATATATTAAACTGGATCCACAGAGGATCATGGTGTATACCCTTTATAGAGAGCATTCTAATTCTTCTGACCAGAGCATCTCCGTTATCCTCTAACTTCATCTCTAATATTCCATCAAAAATAGAGCTTATGCGATTAGTTTCATATTCATTCGATGATGGAGTACTTAGAGTGAAAATGGCCGCTGCATTATATGATTTCAAAATGAAGTATAGCTTCGTAATAAATTTCTCTACAGCTTTCTCTCCAAATAATGCCAGCAGATGTGTCAACGAATCACAGACGAATCGAACATTTTTAGCAGATTTAGTATCCGCCAAAGAAGGTGAATTTACCATCTGTTGTTTCTTACCAATCCCAGCCTGGTCAAGCGCATTAGCCACTTCGCTCAGTGTAAATGATAATTTCATATTCTCTTCTATATCATTAATATATGGATTGATAAAGATGGAATATTGGGAGATAACCGACTTCTCGATATTGGAGAAGAGGTCATTATATTGATCTATAGTCAAATTAGAACTCAGGTATATACAATATTCATTTTGTGATATACCATCAAGCAAAAATTGTCTACAGTAAATGCTCTTTCCTGCTCCGGATGACCCAGTCAACAATAGAATGCTATTGGAGATATTATCTTTGCCTACTAAGTGACTTATCCCCGGAATTTGCATCTCATTGTGACAAAATTAGCCAAAGCCATTACTTATATCTTATTAACTGAATTCCAATATAAAACGCGTTACACAATTTATTAGAAATCATTGATAACTAGATCTCGCAACTTAGGAGCAATAACAAAAATGCTTGGGAAGCGATCTACATCAAATAAACAAGAATTAGAATCCCGGTAGAGAGTCGCCTAGTCCAGGTTTTTCCTTTTCCAATTTCGCGATATTTCTTGACATATATTCCATGGTTCCGGGTATATGACACTTGCAAAGGCAATCACTACAATCTATATGGCTACCTTTTTTACAATAGTCAGATAGTCCATTACTCACCATAAATTAACAATTCAAACAATAAAGACTTATTTTAGTCTTGCTAAATTGCATTTAATATTAAATGCGATAATGATCACAATAATAACTTTAACATATACACAGAGCATCAATCAGTATTATAAGTATGAAAATATCGATATCCTGATTACATCACAATTCAAATATTTTATTACAAGAAAATAGCGAAATCTAGCTGGTGCATGAGATTTAGAACAATTATTGGCTAGTTTTCAGAAAGACTTCTCCTGAGCTGCAAATATTGACTAGATACATTTTTAACTTGATTAAAAAGAATAAACGAATGGTGTTTGAGACTTAGGCAAAAGAAAAGTACTAACTGAATCCCATCTTAAGGAACTAGTGAAGCCTCAAACTGGCGAATTACTAGGACGCGTCATAAAGTTAGTGGGTGGAGACAATGTTATTGTAAAGTGCACAGATGGCAAGGTCAGAACCTGTCGTATTAGAGGAAAAATTAAGAGAAGAATGTGGATACGTGATCATGATTTGGTATTAATTGCTCCATGGGATTTCCAAGCAGATAAGGCAGATATTATTTGGAGATACATTGCTGCTCACGCCGATAAGCTTGAACAAGACGGCTATCTTGATGGATTAAAATAGCCCAAACACAGGCGCTTCGAAATATCCACACAATGATTGAGCTATGAATTAATACGACAATAGTCGAAATATGGTACTCAATGATTGAATGTCGATGTAGACCTGATGCGTGCTATCCGGGATTTGTGACTCTAGCCGTATTTAGGCTTGAATCTTTATACTACAACAACTAGGCTGTATTTGATAGTGCAGAAATTTTCGAATTATTAACCACGTAAAAATGTAGACAAATCCCCAGGTTTTGTTACAGACATCGGTAAAAATAATGGATTTCATATGAGTCTATCGAATTTCTAATCCGTTTATCAAAAATTTATAATTCATCTATTTAAGACATTATAGTATTTCGGAAGAGTGTACGTATGAACTAAAAATAGAACTGAGTACGACGAATATTACCATAAATAAATCAAACTCATAGATCATCAATAGGATATTTAGATAAACATGCGGAACATTCGTAGATCTCTTTCCCAACAGGTCCAGATACGTTGAACTTTACAACTGTAGTACATTTAGGACATCTGCCTTGTACACTACGACTCTTTGTCTGCGGCCTAATAAGTTTCCGTCTTCTTCTTCCTCCCATTGTTTCTATCGTAAGTGTTGATACACATTCGACATTTTTACCTATCTAAGTACGGCTAAGCTCCTACAATGATTTTATAGATTGGCACGTATGCGACAGTTTTTTTCAGCCAGGTGACCCCAAATTGATTTTGAGGGATTAAATGGAAATCTAATACTGATTACATTTAACATATCTATGGTTATCGTTAGATCCTGTAAAACTAACGGTATTAACATCTATTCAATATAGCCAATCTGAGATGCTCCCGTCTATCTCTATGTTTAGGCATCAAGAGCTGTAAACCAAGTAGAAATTTGCGTGACTTTCACTGAAAATCCGCACCCGCGCAATGTCCATATCAGTTCAAGTTGGAATTAACTATTTTCTAAGTTTTATATGTGCGGCAAATCTACCTAGACACAAATTTAATCTTGTCGAGGTACGTAGGAAGGTCACTAATAAAAGACATGAAATTACGGATAGGTACGACTGGGATTTCTTCAACCAGTTTTATAGCCATTGGATAAAGAGTAAGTATTACTGGAATCGATGAAGATACAGTTTTTCTATTTGACATGAATACGTATGCCCTGTGAATTTGCTTTATCGCGTAAAATGTTATTGATTTTAAATCATTTCGCCGCCAATGCTTACAATCAATCAATATGGCTAGTTTGGAGGAATTGTTGGTTCCAACAACATCAATTTCCATTCTACGAGGTTTATTAAACCGTACATTGCACTCAGTTTCATATCCAGACAAGTTAAGAATTTCCGAAGCGAACATCTCAAAATCTCTCCAGGTTAGAATTTTCGATATAGATTCAACATCATTCCCACTTTTTAATGCAAAAATTGCAAGTTTGATTCGATCTGAATCAGAGAACACATAGCTATTTTGGGATGTACGACCGATTCCGTTATCCAATAAATATTGTATAACTTGTTTAGAGACTGACCGACTGTTAACAGCCAGTCTGCTTTGAAAATCATTTGGAGTTAATTCTGGCATTATTGCATGCATAGCTTTCACTAAAAGTAAAGGATCCACATGATATGATCAGTACTCAGATATTTGAATTAGATAGAAATAGCTTAAATTTCGTTAAGGTGTACTGTCTTACATTAAGTAACTAATTTGATTTTCAAATGCTATGTGATACATTTAGAAAAATTCAAGATCTATCTGAAAATAGCATATTCAGTGTAGCCGGTGACAACTAGTAATAAGATTAGCCGAGGAAGCTTGCGATTGTTAACTTGAAATCGAAACCCGTATCTAAACCTGTGATACCAATGCAATGAAGGACCTAGTCTCACCGGAATAGAAGTATGGACAATGCATACATTATCTTATTCAAGTGGAATTAACAAGTTAATAGACAAAATGAGAATCAAGGATCATTCGTGTTGACAAGTATCGACAGTGTAATGCCACAATCTACCGAGATTCATTTCAAGATATGTTCAGGTGAATCTTATCTTAGAACATCTTAGAACATCGAATAACCTTCCTATCGTAATATTTTTTAGAAAGGGGATAGAGCAGTATGTACAGCCTTACCTAGATTGTGTGCCAGTATTAATAAAAAAACAGAAAGGATATAGATATGGATAATGTCAATTGCAACATTTGTGAAATGCCATTGGAGATTTCCAACCTAGAACAGCATATAGCCTCTCAAATCCACTTAAGAAACAAAGCTCATTTAGACACAAAACTCAGAATTGTTAATATAACTGAGCTAAGGCAGCAATCTGTATTACATAAATGGTTAGAATCGGCATCGTGAATAGATTTAATTTCCGGTCAACTGTGTACCTGCCATATTTATGAATGACACATCGATACTGTAACTGACTGGTTACTTTATTTTCTTATTACAAATTTGTGAGAGTTACTGAGCAAAATTAGGAGTTGTTTGTGAATGAATATCATTGTAGGTCTCCAAATAAGACATTCCCTTCAGGGTTGTTAGGTATTTCTTATCGATATGCCTATACGCGATCAGGTCATATACTAATAGAATATGAAGGTATTTCGTTAGGTCTACCGAAGATAACGAAGTTCTGGAAATTATTGCCGATGATTGGATACCTACTGTGGCTGCCTCCAAAATGAATTCTACTATGTCGCTAGGGTTTCCAAATGTCATAATGAGATCAACTAATACCTTTAGAACTGCTATTTATGAAAAGCTCTTACAAATTCTCGTTCTAATGTCAGGTTCTATCAAATAATACTCTTATCCTGCGAGTTCATGACTAACATTTTCACGATATATTTCAAGGTTCTTGTATTCACAGTATGAGATATAACATATTGTGATAATAATTTGGTCAGTCTATTCAGTTACTGCGATTCGTGATCATAGTCATTGAAATCAAAACTATTGTAAAAATAGATTTGATCGGACTGTAAGTCAGTAGCTAGCTAATCAAATGAACCACACATATTTTACTAAACATAGATACAAATATTTATCTTGCAAGTTCCTTAGATATTACTTTATCAATTAAAAGAAGCTTAATAAACTATTGGAGTTATTTAACTCCAGTTACGTCAGAAGTATTCCCCATGTACATTTAACTCAAATCCACTAATAATATACCAACACAATAAGATACGTTGATATCTGAAAATCAAAGATTGTTACTTACACTATCTCTATTGTTACTAGCTGTAGCTATGTGTACATTTTCAACATATAACATGGTTCTCGCGGACAATAACAAGAAATTATCAATACAATGTGCAGATACCGTACCATGCTTAAACGGGATTTGCATAGGTGACTCATGCTCACCCGCGAAGGGTCATGAATATACGTCTGATGCATCTCATAAGACAAAACAATCGATTAACTTTGAAAATTCCTCCAACAGCTTTGAACAGGTTAGATCTAGCACAAACTCTATGGATATGTATCAAAATACAAATAATGACAATATGTGTATTAAATCTCCAGTCTCGACAGTGATCAACACTTCAGGAAAAAAGGATTTGAAAGAGGATGTTAAAAAGGTATTCGACAATAATCCCAATACAAAATGGTCATTGAAAGGCGGCAGATCATATATTCAAATGGATTTAGGTGAAATTAAAAATATTTGTAGCATAGACATTCACTGGTACAAGGGAGAAAAGGGAACATATCACTTTGCGATATCTACGTCGATTGATGGGATTACGTTCACGAATATTTTAAGAGGAACAAGTGATGGCACAAGTATAGCATCAGAAAACTATCCAATCATAAAGGAGGTGCAGGGCAGATATATCAGACTTGATGCTTCTAGGGACTCGGATGTGTCTGGCGTGTCCGAAATAGGAATATATACGAAAAATATTAAAAACACGAATGCATCTGCGGCTCAATCGCAGCAATATC
>JANWJI010000044.1 GCA_025449515.1 Nitrososphaeraceae archaeon
CACATACCTTTCATTCCTTGCAAATGTGCTGTCTGATGTTGCTGAGATTGATATTAAGGTTGTGCTAAGCAACATTACTGCTACTGCTGCAATTGTTAAACTGCGCTTGTTTACTTTTTCGTTATGCCTACTACTACTACGATAGCGATCTGTATTATACTTTATCTGAGATCGGTGAAATCTGAACCTCAATTAAATCCTATATATCTTCTGCAAAAATCAAGCACTAGAACATCGTTAGGATTGATTACATTGTTCTTTTAGTAGATAGCTCCTCAATGAAGATCGTTAGTAATTTTAGGATAGGGAAAGTAATGGCTTAAGGAGATCTTTTTATATATCAGAACTAACTGACTTTCTGAATGTTCTGAGATAGCCCCTAGTGATAATGTCATTGCATTATTTTCCTGAAATATACCGAATAAATCTTTTGCGAGCCCATGGAGATGATGTCTTGCTTTGTTTACAAAATATTTTACTTGATGATCTAAATCGGCTTCAAATTTTAGGAAGTCAAAGAACATTTTGGGGCTTTGTAGCCACTGTCTCCTTGTCCCAGGAGCCTCGAGACAATACATAAGTTGCGATAAAGGATCATTCTCTTACTCTAAAGCCATTCCAGATTTCCAATTATACTATATTAATAGGCCTAATTAAATGGACAAGATTGATTCGGGCCCAGAGGGATTTGAACCCTCGACCAACTGCTCCGCAGGCAGCCATTCTATCCAAACTGAACTATGAGCCCACCGAGTTAAGAGTTTGATATTACATGCCTTTATTCCATGCTATAAATAAATTCTGCTTTCGAACTATTTATGGAGTGCAATGGCGAATATTAGTAGGAAACTGGTTTCTGACCATTGTGCATCTCATAATCTTATTAAAGTGATGGAACATAGATAAAAGTCTACTTGACCTTACCGTTTCTTAAAGCAATTCAGGATCATGTTGTATTATTCGATGGTGCTATGGGAACTCAAATCCAGAGTTCAAATCTATGTCCACAAGACTTTCCAAATAACATGGAGGGTTTTAATGATGGACTAGTTCTTAACAATCCGGAATTAATCAAAAGAATACACAGAAGTTATTTGGCAGCTGGTGCTGACTGTGTAGAGACAAATACGTTCGGCGGTAATATACTAAAATTGTCTGAATATGGATTCGAAGAACGAACTTTTGAGATTAACAAAAAATCTGCAGAGCTTGCAAGAGACGTTTGTAATGAATACTCGTTCAGGGACAAATACGTGATAGGTTCGCTGGGCCCGACAGGTTTTCTTCCGAGCTCAAATGATCCAGATCTAGGCAAGAAATCTCCTGATGAAATTAAAGAGGCGTTTGTTCCGCAGTGCGAAGGTCTGCTCAAAGGCGGAGTTGACGCACTGCTCATCGAGACAAGCCAAGATATTCTTGAAGTTAAGCTAGCTATAGAGGCGTGTTTTACGGCGATGCTACATATCGGCAAGACAGTCCCTGTAATTGGCAATGTTACATTGGATCAATATGGTAAAATGCTGCTAGGAACAAACGTCCAAGCAGCGTATACGACTATTTGTGATATGGGCATCAGTTTATTTGGATTGAACTGCTCAACCGGCCCTGTAGAAATGAAGCCAAGTATTATATGGTTAAACGAACAAGCGGATCTACCTATCTTGGTGGTTCCGAATGCAGGCATGCCAGAAAATGTAAACGGTAGGGCAATTTACAAGTTGAGTCCAGGAGGTATGGCTAGTGAAATGAAGGAATTTATAACAAACTATGAATTTGTGCGAATAGTGGGAGGATGTTGTGGTACCAGTCCAGCGCATATTCTTGAGCTTAGACATATAATAGACGAAAAAAATGAAAAAAATATGGGTTGATTAGAATCTAAAGTTTTAGATGTAGGTAACACACTGATTGATTCTATTATTAATAAATGACTAGAATTCCACGTATAAGTTCCGCCCTTAGGGCAGTAAATATGAGACAAGAACCGCCTCCTCTTATAATCGGTGAGCGGCTTAATACGCAAGGATCTAGAAAGGCCAAGGAGATGGTTTTGAAAGATGATTATGACGGCCTGGTCCGTCTTGCTGCCACACAGGTTGAAGACGGCGCACATTGCCTTGACGTCTGTGTAGCTACAACTGAACGCTCAGATGAACTCGAATTTATGTCAAAGCTTGTGAAACGAGTCAGTAATGAGATCGATGCCCCACTCGTAATTGATTCAACCGATCCTTTGGTTATCGAATCAGTTTTGAAACTTATTCCTAGTAAGCCTATAATCAATTCAATCAATCTCGAAGGGGATGGAAGTCGATTTCATCTCCTGGCACCGCTCATGTACAAATATGGTGCCCCAGCCATTGCAATGTGCATAGGCCCGAATGGGATGGCTAAGACCGCCGAAGAGAAGTTAGAAACTGCTCAACTTCTACTACAGACTGGAAAGAGGTATAACCTTAAGCCTTGGCAATTCATTTTTGACGTATTAACGTTCACTCTGGCTACCGGGGAAGCGGAATTTCAGGATTCTGCCAAAGCTACCATAAATGGTATAAGACTAGTCAAGGAAAACCTAGTGGATTCCTTCACAGTCTTAGGTCTGAGTAATGTTAGCTTTGGTTTGCCTGTTCCTGCTAGGAGGATCGTCAATTCTGTGTTTTTGTATCATGCCATAAAGGCTGGCTTGGATGCCGTCATTATAAATGCCAAGGACATAATACCCTATTCAGACATCACGGTAAATGAAAAAAACCTAGCGGAGAATTTGATTTTTAATACTAACCAGAATGCTTTATCAGAACTGATCTCCTATTTTCAGGAGGGCAAATCTCTTTCAAAGTCATCCGTAATTAGAAACAGAATTCAAGTAGATCCAAATTGGGACGCAAGCAAGCGCTGTTATTACCGCATAGTCAACAGATTAAGAGATGGAATAGAGAGTGATGTAGTCATGGCGATTTATGATCACACCGATAAGGCTACTAGGCTTAACCATGCAGAATCCAGTACTTCGAAGGACGGATTAATCATCGATGGCTCCAAACAAGTAATTCACGATGCTGCGGTCAAGACATTAAATGAGGTATTACTACCAGCTATGAAAGAGGTTGGGGACAAATTCGGTTCGGGCGAACTGATACTTCCGTTCGTACTGAAGTCTGCCGAATGTATGAAAGCTGCCGTCGCCGAATTAGAGAAATATTTGATTAAAAAAGAAGGAGTAAGTAAGGGCAAATTAGTTTTATGTACAGTCTATGGTGACGTCCACGATATTGGCAAGAACCTAGTGAAGACTATCCTCTCAAATAACGGGTACACGGTTTATGATCTCGGGAAGCAAGTGCCAATTCAGAGAATCGTTGAAAGTATGAACGAGTTTCATGCAGACGCTGTTGGACTATCTGCCCTCCTAGTTTCAACATCAAAACAAATGCAGTATCTCGTTGAGCACTTGAGACAAAACAATATTACGATTCCGATTCTTTGTGGAGGAGCAGCGATAAATAGTAGCTATATCAATAGAGTTGCAAAGGAAGGGGGAATATACGAGCCCGGAGTATTCTATTGCAAAACTGCGTTTGATGGGCTAAGAGTAATGAATAATTTGATGTCAAGTGAAAGAGAAAATTATATTTCTGAATGGAGGGAAAAACTAGTTAACTGGAATGAAACGAAGGCGTTTAAGGTATCCTCATCGGACTACCGAAAAGCAATAATTCCTGTACAACCTCCAATTTCTCCACATATTAATCAGCGAATTGGACTAGAGCCAAACCATTTTGAATTGGAGGATGTATGGAAATTCGTTAATAAGAAATCACTTTTCGTTCTATCTTGGGGAATACGAGGTAAATCTGCTAGTGGCCTACAAAGAGAGGCAGAGCAACTCCTAGATGAATGGAAGGAGAGGGTGATTAGGGAATCACTTTTTCAACCGCGGGTTGTTTATGGTTATTTTAAGTGTCACAACATTAATGATAAGCTTGCAGTTGATCTGCCTACTGCTGGCGAACAGGTTACATTCGACTTCCCACGTTCTTCTAGAGATAAGCATCTCTGCTTGACAGACTATTTTGGACAAAATGACTTGGTGGCATTTCAGGCTGTCACGGTAGGTTCAAAGGTACAAGACGTGATTGATGAATGGAACAGGGAGGATAGATATACCGATGCGTTCTATTTACACGGGCTAGCTGTCGAAACCGCTGAAGCACTTGCAGAATGGGTAAACAGTAGAATCAAAGACGAGTTAGGCATTGGTCCCAAACGCGGTCTAAGGTATAGTTGGGGGTACCCAAGCTGTCCTGATATATCACAGCATCATTTAGTTTGGAAAATATTGGATGCGACTACATCTGGCATGAGTTTAACTGAAGCAGGGCAAATAATTCCTGATCAATCAACTGCTGCTATCGTGGTCCATCACCCAGATGCTGAGTATTTTACTTTATAGAAATTGATTGTCTCCTTAAATAACAAATTTGATATGGCTATTCAATTCTAAAATAATCCAAATGGATAGATCCGAAGTCCAAGTTGTAGTCGGGATTAGATAATTAATAGAGCTCAGGTTTGAAAATGGCCTTCTGAACTGATCTATATACGATAGCCCACTATCCTATATTACCAGTACCAATATACAAGTTAATTTAACATCTTTCTAAAATCTATCTAGAATATTGGATTAGTGCCTGTTGTCATTAACTCGGATTATGGAGTAACAGTCATAAACTGTAAATATCCTTTTTTATCACAACTTGAATCTCAACGTACTTCCGAGGAATATATATCTTTCAAGGGCAATAGATGATCTACTGGGGGTTATTTGGATCTTGGTTCACTCTCCGTATACAACCCTGGCTGTGAAAGAATGACTCTAAATGACTTTGCTATTGCTTGCTCCTTGGACAAATCACCGGCCTATTTTACTTATGATAGGGAGACTATGCTCATAATTATTTCTCAGGAAAATGCTAAAGCAGATGTTAATGATTTTGGTCAAATCGAACCGTTCATGGAAGCGCTTATTTCGCATGAGTCTATACATGTAGTAATCAAGAAATTGGAAGGACTTGCTCCTTCTGATTCTCTGGATGACATTGAGATTATTGTTGAACGAAACGGCACCAAATTTCAAGTCACATTAAACAATATCCTTTTTGCTAGGGATATGTCAGGGATAGTTCTACCTTAGACTTTATGCCAAAAATATTATGATTTTATATTTTGGTATGTAGCTAGTTGACAAAATGAGTAAATTTCAACGTTCTACAATGCTACGAAAACTTGTCAATAATTCGTATAGAGCAATTGACGAAGGCGCTTATGAAACTGAAAGGTATTCATCCAAAACTCATCAATCTTTGGGTTTGGAAGGTGCCATCCTATCATGCCCACATGCCCCTATAGTTGCGGAAATCAAGTTCGCCTCTCCCTCAAAGGGAGTAATCGTCTCGGGGGATGCCATTGCTGCTAGCCAAATTGCAACTACAATGATATCTGCTGGAGCCGTCGGGCTGTCAGTTCTAACTCAACCCTTTCTTTTCAACGGCTCCATCGAGACGTTGTCTGTGGTCAGAAAGGTGTCGACAGTCCCAGTACTCATGAAGGATATACTGGTCAGTGAAGTACAAATTGACGCCGCAAAATCTATTGGTGCTGATTATATTTTACTAATCAAGACTATTTTTGATCAACATCTAGCCGAGGGCAGCATAGAGAAATTTGCAGAGTACGCGACAAATAAGGACGTCAGGGTAATATTCGAGGTTCACACTGAACTTGAATTCAAAGAAATTTTGACAATTAACAAGGGTGTACACGCAATTATAGGCATCAACAATAGAAATTTAGAGAACCTTGAAGTAGATATCCATAATACTGAAGCGTTACTGACAAGATATGCCAAGGGAGATAACATAGTTATTACAGAAAGCGGTATAATAGGCGCTAGTGATATAAGACGTTTAAAGAATGCAGGTGCAGATGCTTTTTTGGTCGGTACCAGCATTATGGAAGCACATACTGTTGGATCCAAATTGCGTGAGCTTTATTTATCTCTATGATTACCGGAACCTTCAATATAAGTTATATTATAATGAGACTGATGTCCGGAATGATATCGAACTCTCGATCAAACGGTAAATTCGGAAAGTATGGCGGAAAATACATCCCCGAAACGCTTGTTCCTGCTATCGAGGAGCTAGAATCTGGGTATGAAAAATATCGTGGCCAACGTAGTTTTTGTGAAGAATTAGACTATCTACTTAGGAATTATGCAGGGAGACCTACTCCACTATATTATGCTAAAAACCTTACTCGATATGCGGGAGGAGCCAGGATTATGCTAAAGAGAGAAGATCTATTACATGGTGGTGCCCACAAAATCAATAATACGCTAGGACAGGCTCTGCTTGCAAAAAAAATGGGTAAAAAACGGATAATAGCTGAAACCGGGGCAGGCCAACACGGCGTAGCAACTGCAATTGCATGTGCGGTCCTGGATCTGGACGCAGAAATTTATATGGGTTCAAAAGATATGAGCCGACAAAAAATGAACGTCTTTAGGATGGAGCTTTTGGGAGCGAAAGTTCATCCAGTTGTTTCGGGAACACAAACTCTAAAAGATGCAATTAATGATGCATTGCGCGATTGGATCACGAACGTGAATAATACGTACTATCTCATTGGGTCAGCCGTGGGTCCACACCCATACCCGACTATTGTACGTAATTTTCAAAGCGTGATTGGAAGAGAGATAAAAAACCAGATGACTGAGGTATACCAGCATCTTCCAAATGCAGTTATTGCATGTGTAGGTGGCGGCAGCAACTCCATTGGGAGTTTTCATCAGTTTATTAGTGACTCAAAAGTTTTGTTGTATGGAGTTGAAGCGGGTGGTAAAGGGATTAGATCTGGAGAACACTCGGCCTCACTTTGTGCTGGGTCAGAAGGAGTCTTACACGGTATGAAGAGCTATCTCTTGCAAGATCAGTCTGGCCAGGTACTTGCAACACATAGTGTTTCAGCTGGCCTAGATTATCCAGCCGTTGGACCAGAACATGCATACCTCAAAGATATCAAAAGGGTTAGATATGTTGCTTGTAATGATGACGACGCAGTTAACGCATTTTTATTATTGTGCAGATACGAAGGGATTATCCCTGCATTAGAGTCTTCCCATGCACTATCTCATGCCATTAGGATTGCAAAAAAAATGGATAAAACTGGTTACATTGTAGTCACTCTCTCGGGCCGCGGAGACAAGGATATGGATATAATAATGGAATATACCAAGGCAAAAAATGCTCCCATGAAAAAACGCCTTATGAAAATAAACCACAAGTGAGATCATCACTCACCCTTAGTTGCCTTTAGATAGAAATTGACAATCGATTTTCATTCTATGCACGAGGACTTCTCCAATATAGGCAGTGATTATCTGCGTATGATGAATTACATTATTATTAGAACCTTGGACAAGTGGATCTTTTATTTTAATTCATAAAAAAAGAATGATTTCGGCCAGATGACAGCTGCATAATACTATACTATTTGGGTATGACGCAATGAAAGAAAGACAATTAAGAGATCTATTCGTGAGTTCATTAAAATCATGCCATATACAGGGAAACATTTTTGAGGGAGGAATAAATCACGATTTTGAACACGAGAACATACATTTTCGATATGAATACTATTTCAGGAGTTTTGATCTCGTAGTAGTCAGAATACTAAAAGGCGAAAATGTAGAGCCTTCTTTTCTTGGCATGCGAGAAAGGCTTGGTTTGGAAAATCTATTGATTAGGAACAATCTGTTAAACCACTGTGCTAGAGCCGAAAGGTCCAGAATTGACCGAATTCAATTTTATCCAGTTGAATTAAAATCTGATGACGATGTGTTAGATGCCCGTCTTCCTAATCAAATTCTCAATGCAATATTGACGTTCGGTAGATCTATAATTGTTCTGGACTATAATCATTCCAAAAGAATTGTGCGTGATCGTATCTTAAATTTATTCCCATGCACTGTAGTAGCCTATACTGGTAAGGAAGATTACTTCCAAATACTTTATTTCTACGATAGATTTGTAGCAAACACATTCTTTAATATGCCAAGAAGACAAGTTGCGAAAATCCTGTATGAAAATGGGCTAGGGAATAAAGCAGGTAAAATGTACAAAGTACTTTCGATAGTCCAGAAAATTAATCAGAAGGTAATATTTAATGAGATGCTTAATCGGGACTTACCATTATCAACAGATGAATTGGAATTCATCGAAAAGCTTTCTGATTATCAAATGACATCTGAAAAAAGAGTGCTAAGAAATCTGATAAGGTCTTCTATGAATACCCAGATTACAGAATATTTCTGAATCGCCTAAATATAATAATCTCGCGAAGATAATTAATATTACATAAGCGGTAAGTTGTTCTATCAAAATCATGCACAGTACCATATTCTTAGACCGATCAAAATTATCTGCCAGATACATTCCTAACGAGCTTCCGCATCGTGAAAAACAAATTGAAGAAATCTGCCATGTATTCATAGGTCCTTCATTTCCAGATGATTATCCGTTGACTGTTCTACAGATTTTAGGTTCAGCGGGCATAGGAAAGACGTCTACGGTCCTAAAGTGTTCAAAGGTGCTCGAAGAACATTTCGATAGGAATCGTCTGCCATTAATAACGGTTTACGTGAATCTGAAGCTACAAGGCGGGAATAAATATGCAATATATCGATATTTACTAGAAAAGCTAGGGCCGGATATTCCCTCACAGGGCGTTAGTGCGGAGGAAATGCTGAGGTATTTGCTGCGTTACTTGCGCGAAAGTAAAAAATACGCACTAATTATACTTGACGAAATTGACTACTTGATAAAAAATACTAAGGATGCTGGCGTAATATATGATCTTACTCGCCTTAATGAATTCGAACCTGGCGCTCCGTGTAACATAAAAATGGTCATTTTCATCGCGAGAAGTAAGGATTTTTATGAAAAATTGGATCCTGCAGAGCTCAGCTCACTTGGGAGAATACCTATAGAATTTCCTGAATATACACTTAAGCAAGTGGGCGATATATTAAATAGAAGGTGCTTTGAAGCTTTCAGTCCAAAAGCCCTTGGTTCTGATATTATCGACGAAGTAGCAAAAATTACTACCTCATCCCTGATTCATGGGGATATAAGATTTGCACTAGACCTGCTTGCCTATTCAGGCAACCTCGCAGAATCACAAGGTACTGGGCGAATAACCCTAGACCAGGTTCGGCAAGTCTACTCGCAGATTCATCCTGCAGACGCAGCTAACAACTTAGATGAATTGCCGCCATCTCAGGTTTATACGCTAATGGCAGTAATCAGGACTATTCGAGCAAAAAGAAAACCCTATGTCGAACTCAAGGAAATCCGGTCAAGTGCTTCGGACATCGCCGAAGAGTTCAAGTTGAAGAAATTAGAAATCGAAGATCATCTGGACGAGTTGTCTTCGAAGAGAATAATAGACATAAGGTCCTTAAAGGAAATCGGGATTATGGGCGCATCTTTCAAGGATCTGGAACCACTAGTTCTACACAAAATCAAGCGATATAAAGAGAACAAATTGTGAGATTGAATAGCAGAAGAACCAGCAAGGAAATAATAGAGCAAGGTCTTGGAACATTAGGAAAAATAAAGATCTTAAAATCATTAGCAGAAGATGGGAGAATGCTGACAGTCTATGTATTACACAACAAAACTAGGCTAAAGAGAGAAGATATTAAACGCAATCTTAATGATCTGATGGAGATAAGCTGGGTAAAGGAGACCAGAATGGCAAACAAGATGTACACGCTAGATTTACACAACGAATACGTAATCCAGCTTGTATCTTTTTTCAGAAGTGTGGGCTATATTGAATAGCTTTATGTCTTGCTAATGCTTATGAACAATTAATCTCAAATCAAATAGGTATTGTTTGTGGTAAGAAATTCTAGATCCAGGATCTGTTGAATAACCTTACTGTCTACTGCGATGAATTTAACCATAGAGGTTTAAAAACCAAGCAAGATCATCTAGTCATTCAGGAATAACCACTAGCATCATTATAATCTTCGAAGCAAATCATCTGAATTTGCTACACTTGAGCGTAGTGCCACTTTACCTCTTATTTCTTTCCTCTAAAAACCCATAATCATGAATTTAATATAACGAACCTGAATGATTGCCAAATCAAGCTTGTGACAGATTAATCCGATACGTGGAAACACTAGGTAGGAAAATAAAAAAGATCGGTGGAAAATTTATTTGTCGTACCTATCATGCGTCCTAAGTGTACCATAAAAAAGGAATAAAAGGGCGATCAGCTAAAACGAGATGTGCGGTCGATTCGTAAGCAGGTCGAGGGACCAAAATTTATTTTTGTAACAGGAGGCGTAATGTCTGGGCTTGGTAAGGGCGTAATCACATCGTCGACAGCAAAATTGTTACAGCTGTCCGGGTTCAGAGTTTCATGTGTAAAAATTGACCCGTACGTTAACTGTGACGCCGGGACAATGAATCCGATTGCACATGGTGAGGTCTTCGTAACAGATGATGGCGGTGAATGTGACATGGACTTGGGTAACTACGAACGATTTCTTGATATTGCCTTATCTAAGGATCATAACCTAACCACTGGAAGAGTCTATTTAGATGTGATTCGCGCAGAACGAGAAGGAAAGTATCTTGGTCAATGCGTCCAGATCATACCACACGTCACGGACGCTATTAAGAATCATTTACGAAAAATTGCTAGGAGCGAGAATTTAGAGATTGTCGTGGTTGAGTGTGGTGGGACTGTAGGCGACATCGAAAGTCTTCCGTTTCTTGAAGCTCTGAGACAGCTTGAACTTGAAGTCGGACATTCGAACACCCTATTCATACATGTGACCCTCGCACCAATACTAGATGTTGTAGGGGAGCAGAAAACCAAGCCTACTCAGCATAGTGTACAAGAATTGAGAAGAATAGGAATTCAACCGGATATCCTGGCTGTCAGATGTAGAACGAAACTTACTTCTGAAGCAAGACGAAAGATATCCCTATTCGCGAGCATCGAAGAAAATTCCGTCGTATCATGTCATGATGCACCTTCAATATACAAAATTCCTGAATTACTGGAGAGTCAGGGAATGCTAGACGTCATTTCCGAAAAGCTACGATTAGAAAATTGCAGTCCTCGATGGCTCAATTGGAGATCGATTGCAAAGTCATTCCATACCTATGAAGGATCGATAAGGATCGCAATTGTAGGCAAGTACGTCTCCCTCCCTGACAGCTATGTCAGCGTTTACCACGCTCTCTCACATGCAGGAGCAAGTATAGGAAAAAAAATCGAAGTTAATTGGGTAGAATCGCAAAAACTTGAGAATACCACAGGTTCATCAGGCCTCCACCATTTAAGGACTTATGATGGCATACTGGTCCCTGGAGGGTTCGGGAAGAGGGGAAGTGAGGGTATTATAAACGCAGCCAATTTTGCTAGGTTGGAGAACATTCCTTATTTAGGAATCTGTTTCGGTTTCCAGCTCGCTATTGTAGCAGCTTTGCGAAATCTTTGTTTGATTGAAAATGCCAATTCTACCGAACTAGATCCTGATACTAAGGATCCTGTGATAGACTACATGCCGGAACAGAGATCAACTACTGAACTTGGGGGTTCGATGAGACTTGGAAATCACGAAATAAATATAGTGCCAACAACGCTAGCCTTAGACATCTACAAGAACGATAAGATATTTAGAAGACACAGACACCGTTATGAATTCAACCAACACTATAGGAATATATTATTGGATAATGGCGTAGCTTTGTCTGCATTTTCCGATAGTGGCAAAAGACTAGAGATCTTTGAAATTCCAAACCATCGCTTTTACTTTGCCTCCCAATACCACTCGGAATTCAGCAGCAGACCAGGTAAACCCGAGGAGGCTTTTGTTGGGTTTGTTCGAGCCGCAGCACTTAAATCTTGAGTTCAAAAATGTGTTGTCTGGCGTCTCGTAGTGATGTTTTCTTTCGTACATAGTCACCTTTTAGCAAATGACTTAACGATAATCTTACGGTTCTTTCAGGGAGCATCGTTCGCTTAGTGAGGTCTCGTTGACTCAGCGCTCCCTCATATTCTAAAGTTTTTAGTATTAATTTAGCACTTGCAGGCATGCTCAACAGATCTTCAGCAATTTTAACTTTTTTTGCAATCAATGATATAGCTGAGGAATCAGTGGATAGACGGATTAGCCTGGCAGGAATTTCATGCCTTTGGCATTCGAGTAATCGTTTGATTCTAAATCTGGAGCCGCCGTCAAGGATAACTTCACAATGGTATCTACTCATGAGATTAACAATTTCTAACTTCGTATCATCAGGAACAATTAATGGTCGTCTAGTGTTATCGACTGAGTTTACCGAGACTACTACAAAAACCTTGGATCTTTGGATCACCATAGGTCCACCAGCTGACATTGAATAAGCAGTTGAACCTATGGGAGTCGATATTATGATCCCATCGCTATTGTCGTGCCAGACATCTCTGGAATCAGTTCTAAGAACATGTTCCATCAACATTGCGCTTTTACTAGGAAATACGGCCACGTCGTTCAGGACTGGCTGGACTTCATTTCCATCAACCCTAACAGCAAGTCGTACTACCTCGTCTATTTCATAATCGCCTCGGCTTAAGTTAGTGGACTTCAACTCCAAATCTCTTAGGCTTAGCTGGGCTAGAAATCCAGTGGAATCCGACTCATAGATTCCTAAAACAGGCGCAGAGTCTGTTACGACCCTATGAAAGTAATCTAGTATCCCTCTGTCTCCTCCTGGGACCAGAACCAAATCTACCTCTTTTGCAATCTCGTAGTCTCCTGATTTCATTACCTTTGCAATGTGACCTATCGAATCTAGTATTTTCTTTATTTGAATAATTGAATAATAGTCCCTTGAATCAGTTCCAGATATGGCTACCTTCATGGGTCAATCTTAATTTACAGTTCAATTTAAAGACTAGCGAGAGATAAATCAGAAACTTGAAGATTCGTGGGAGTCGTATTTATGAATTGATACGTAGGAAGGGAATTATCGGTTTGATATGCGATACCAAATCCAATTTCTATGTTCCAACGTCAGCTCTCGTAGTAGTAGTCACTGAAGTAACGCAATACGATCTCAGAATCAATTTTCTGAATAAAGATTCATTATCATAAGATTTAAAGGATAGATCGAGGAAATCCAATTCATGCCAAAGAAGCGAACAAGCAGAGGACGAACCAAAGGGGGAAAAGGCAGTTCAGGGACTGTTCATTGTAGTCAATGCGGTGCCATGGTTCCAAGAGATAAGGCAAAGAAAGTCACAGGGAGGGTTACACTTGTGGAACCTACATTAGCAAAAGAGCTTAAGGCACAAGGGGCATATATTGCACCTTCGACAGACGTCAAATTCTATTGTGTATCATGTGCGGTTCATAGAGGCGTGGTGAAGGTGCGGTCAGAATCGGACCGAAGAAATACTGGAAGATTGAGATAGATATTTTCTTATTGTTATAGCCGGTGAGTTACTGTGTTAACTCTTTGAATGATCGTTATTCCGGCTACAATTGACACGATAATGACGGCAATTTGAATTGCACCGCTGAGAGGAATCATACCGATCAGGGCAAGGATGAGCAATCTTTCGGCACGTTCTCCGATTCCAATCCCGATTAAAGGCATATCTAGAGACTCTGCACGTGCTCTCGTATAGCTGACTAATAGCGCCAGGCTTATGGCAGTAAGGCACCAAAATGCCGACGAAAGGTTACCCAAATATATAGCTATGAAAACAACAATTTCCCCCACTTTATCTAGTAGTGAATCCATAAATGCTCCTCGTTTTGTGGATTTGTTGGTGAGCCGGGCAACAGCTCCATCCAGAACGTCGAAGAGGCCACCGATCAGTAGAATTATGCCAGCGAGTACCATAATGAAATAGGAATTAGCTGATGTTGCATGCGATGATAAGGCATACATTATTGCTGCCGCAATAGTAGCAAAAAAACCCAGAAGGCTAAGCTGGTTCGGAGACACACCTCTTGATGCTACCGAAAGGGCAGATCTATTTAGGAGTGGTTCGAGTCGATTTCTGAGTCTATTCAACATCGGAAGACATCATTTGCTGCATTTTTTACCATTATTTTATATAACATTTTGGTTGGAAAGTCTAATATTTTGTATAAAGAATTTGGCTCTTCCTAAAGATATGTCGTCCAAGAATGGATTGGATATAGCTTATAAAGAGACTAAAACAATATACGGAAAAATTTATGTTTTTTTGTTACTTAATTCTTTAATAATAATAGCTGCGGATTACTCATGAACACTTGTCGAAAATAGAAACACGACATTCTACTGATTTTCGTTTGAAAGTTCTTGTAATTGGCTTGGGTCAACTTGGTTTACCTGTAGCAAAATACGTCAAGGACCGAGGAGGATTTGATACGTATGGTTATGACATTAGTACAAAAGCAATGGATCGTGCACAGAAAATAGCAGGAATAAAAAGGATTGGAGATAATAGCAC
>JANWJI010000045.1 GCA_025449515.1 Nitrososphaeraceae archaeon
AAGGATGTACAGTACAGTGAAATGGATATTGTTGTCCAGAAGTTAGTTTGGAAGTATCGACTTTGGCTGATTCACCTGCATTAATTATGCTCGTATCAAATAGCTTTCCAGAGTTTGGATCGTCAGGCCCCTTACCATTTGTTACAGTATGAGGTACAGAATCTTTATTTACGACTTGAACAACGCTGCCCTTTTTGACACTAATTGGATTGGGATTAAAGGCTGGGTTTCCTTGTATTGAAGCACCTTGCAGAACAGTAAGAGTTGCACCAATTGGTCCACTAATCTTAGATGCTGCTACTTTATTGGTTGTGGTCTCGCTCCCTGTCCCTCCAGAAGCTGAACCTGGCCCAGTAGAATTTACCTTGGGAAGATCTTTGCGATCAAGTGAATCCATTACTCCAGGCGTTGGAGCTACCTGAGCAAATAGATAAAAAGTAATCATACCAGTAATAGCTCCTAATACCATAAGTGCAACAAATGCTACTACACCAATAGAACGCATCTCCATATGGATCACCGCTCCCATATTAAATTCTTAACTGAATTCTCAAAAAATCGGATTTTGATTGTAAGACACTTGGTGAACTAATTGTCCGCCCAGCAATTGGGTGGCGAACAATCGTGAAGTTCGAACATGCTAAACTTATATTCATAGTCTTTCTTAAGACTTAATAGATTTTCAAATCTCCTGAACATGCTTAGATATTGCATTGGGGGTTAAAATCGGCATTCACGAGGGAATTAAATCGTTATATCATGTCATATCATGTCATATCATGTCATATCATGTCATATCATGTCATATCATGTCATATCATGTCATATCATGTCATATCATGTTTTTCAACGATCTAAAGACATGATATACCCGATATAGGCAGATTATCTAGCCGTACATTTCTAATCTAGCCCTACCGCATCCCAGTTGAACATCGACTCCAATTGAGGACATAATGAACCCCTTAACTAAGTTCAATTATAACTTAAATGAATTGGACATAACCTGAGCACGTTCTTTAATTCATTAAATGCTATATAGTCACAAATATAAGATGGTATCGGAAATTGGACCTTTATGAGCAGAGACGTTGAAGGAGAGCAGGCAACAATGGATCAGAAAATGAATGAATTAGTACAGCAATCTAGAGTTCTCGAAGCCTATATGAATGATATCGTAGCCCGCGAGGCTACCATTACAAGACTGATCCAAGAAGCTCGCCTTGCTTCTGGTGCTCTTCATAGCATGCTCGACGAAACCGACCTTGAGTCATTAACACCTGTTGGTATTGGCGTTTATATGAAGGCCATAATTCCTCCTGTAAAAAAACTATTAGTAAATATTGGAGCAGGGGTGACAATCGAAAAAACTAGGGATGATACCATTAATTACGTAGAGGGTAAATTGAATGAATTCGAAGTAGGGTTGAGACAGCTTAACAAGCAGAGGCAGCAAATTTCGTTAAATATGGAACAGATCCAGTTACAAGTCAATCAAATGCTTCGTCAAGCAACGAATGCCCAATCAACAAAAAGACAACATTCCGCCAATAATGGCACATATAAGCAATAAGGCAGAGACAGAATGTTTGAACAACTCAAGAAAGCATTCTCATCCGTTACAACTAGCATTTCACAAAAGGAGATCACTTCAAAGGATTTGGAGAAATCTTTGTCTAATATCGAGCTTGAGTTGCTTGAATGTGATATTGCTCAAGAAGCCTTAGATGATATTTTCGCTAAGCTAAAGGATGAATTGGTGGGATATAAGCTCGAAAAGGATCAGCGTTCGGAAGATTTGATCGGTTCAAGACTAAAGGATAGCCTTGCTCAAATGTTTGTCGGCTGTGAAAGCATAGATCTTTTACAAAAAATTCGAAGTAAAATCGAATCTAAATCAGGCCCGTTTGTAATTGTATTCGTAGGAATAAATGGCAGTGGTAAAACTACAACAGTCGCGAAGATCGGTAACCTACTACGAATTAACGGTTTATCTGCTGTTATGGCAGCTGCTGATACGCATCGATCCGGGGCTATAGAACAGCTTTGTGCACACGGAGAAAAATTGTCATTGAAAGTCATCGCCCAGCGATATGGGGCCGACCCATCAGCAGTCGGAAGAGATGCTATAGAATACGCTAAAAAACACTTCATAGATGTAGTTCTAATTGATACGGCAGGAAGGATGCAAACCTCTAAAAATCTAATGGATGAAATCAATAAAGTTGTCAGGGTTGTGAAACCAGATATTAAATTGTTTGTGGGGGACTCATTAGCTGGCAATGACACAATAAATCAGGCACGAGAGTTTTTTCAGTATACAAATTTTGATGGTGCCATCTTGACCAAAGCTGACGCCGATTCGAAGGGTGGCTCGGCAATTTCAATCGTCCATATTACTTCAAAACCGATTCTGTATTTTGGTATCGGACAAGGGTATGGTGATATTTTGCCATTCCATTATGACAGATTCTTGAAGTCTATTTTTAGTGGTTATCCGTTAATCGATGAACAAGATCGCACTAGCGAGGTATTGAATCTAAATCCAAAGGAATCTAAAATCGGCCGGAATGACACCAAGCAAGAGATACAGGCGGGTCGAGTACTGGTGGCTGAAGATTTACCGAGATCTCAGAAGACGCATGCGAAGGATAAAGACGAAGAATTACTTTCATCATTGCCAACAGAAATCAAGAAACAGTCACAAATTTCAGAACACCCTTCTGATCAAGATTCATTTTTGATTAAACCTGAAGTCTCAATGGACGATCACAAAACTACATCAGGAGAGCTTGATAATGATATTCCAGATGGAACGAATTCTGATTCAATTCCGATGAAAAATGACGATGATGTTTCAATAACGGTAAAGAAAAAAGGGATTTTCGGTAGTCTCTTCTGGCGAAAGAAAAAAGCCAAGAAAGGAAGCGATGGTATGGAGAATAAAAAGAATGGAATTGATAAGCGAACGACTGATGTATCCTCTGCGAAGGATTTGAATGAGAATAAAGAAACCAAACTAGAAAGTGAAGAACAGAAAGACCGAGATCCTATATACCTTTCGGATGAGGACATTGAGGATCTCATTAAATAGTAAGAATATCCTTAGCTTAAGAGATCTTAGCTCGGCTGAAATACGTTCTGTTTTGAAATTAGCATCATCATTCAAGAAGGATTGGCAGGCTAGAAAACCTCGCCACTTATTGCCAGGATGTATCTTGGGGATGATCTTCGAGAAACCATCTACTAGAACAAGAATTAGTTTTGAAACAGGGATCTTCCAACTTGGTGGAAGTCCTATTTACATGGGTATCAACGATACTCAGCTATCCCGAGGAGAATCCATAGAAGATACCGCTCGAACGTTAGGCTTATATGTTGACTGCATCGTTGCGAGAATTTACGACCATCATAATTTAGAAAAACTTGCTACTTTCACTTCAGTACCTGTTATAAACGGACTTTCTAATTCTTTTCATCCTTGTCAAATACTTGCAGATTTATTAACTATTCGTGAACATAAGAAGAAATTAAGAGGATTAAAACTTGCATGGATAGGAGATGGTAACAACGTCTGTAACGATATGCTGTTGGGCTGTTCAAAAATTGGTATAAATATGGTAGTAGCCTGTCCAAAAGGCTATGAACCATTGAGACATGTAACAGAATTAGCGAAAGAAGAGGGAACACGAACGAATGCAGAAATTACTATTACTGATGATCCAAAATTAGCAGCCAAATTCGCGGACGTTATTGTAACAGATACATTCATCTCTATGGGTAAAGATGATGAAAAGATGTCTCGAGATGCTGCATTCTTTCCAAAGTATCAAGTCAATTCTAACTTGATGAGCTTGGCGAAAAAAGACTCCATCTTTATGCACTGTCTTCCTGCAACACGAGGCAAAGAAGTAACCTCTAATGTTATTGATGGAGATGCATCTGTCGTGTGGGAAGAGGCAGAAAATAGGTTACACGTTCAAAAGGCATTGATGTATTTACTATTAAAGAATTGATCCCCTTGCTGTTTACAAGTACGATCTTTAAATAGTAATTTGTAGTCAAAGTGACTATAGATCATGTAGTGTATCCTCCATTGAATTCGCTATGATCCTTTTTAGCCCGGTTAAGTCTGGAAGTATTATGAATGAATAAAATTGTGGCTGGAAAGCAATATTGTATAGGTTCCATTCGACAATTTCTGCATTTGAGGCACATATATATTGTAAGCTTATCAAGGCTCTATGAACATTAAAGCAAGGGTTTAATACCTCTAAAACTGTATTGAAGATCTAGTTTGGAGCAAAAGATGTCTTCTGTAGAACAAATAATTGATGCTCTGTCTTCTCTCGAAACTGATTTGGATAATCTTAATTCAAGAGTCAATGATATGAAAAAACGAATTATAGCTTATTCTATCTCAGAGATAGAAAAGCAGAAGCAGAAGGTTATCGCCATTGCGAACGAAGATGCCAAAGTGATTATTGATACAGCAAGAAAAGAAGCTGAAAATGAATCGGCTGTAATTATGGCCGAGACGGAAAAGATAACCACGACTACAAAAAGAAATATAGATAACTCGTTGCCTCATGCGGTAGACTTTGTCGTAAAGACGATTTCGGGCCAGAGCGATCAGATTAATGCCAGCAAAAATCGAAGTACATCTTGAATTAAAGATGAGGCGTACAATTTTTAGCCTTTTCAATTAGTGAATGGACTTATCAAACCGTCTGGACGCCTCTTACATGGTGGGCATATTGTAGTTAAGTACTATGAAAATGTGATTGAATGAATATAACAAGGATCAAAAAGTTTAATAATAATTTGATTTGTGTTTTGATTTAGATGAAACGCCCCTAGATAGATTCGAGTCCAGAAATATTGTTGCTGTTGCCACTGTTTATGGTCGTTCTTATTATAATATTGTTAACGCATTGAAATTGATGGATTTAACTTACGAGTCATTATCACCAGAACAGGCTGATTCATCAGATACTAGAGTTGTAATTACCACCAAAGATGAGTCTGGAATAATACATCGGAAAAATGTCCTTCTTGACACCGAGTTGGATGAAGTCCCCATTCTTTCGAAAGCCAAGATACTAAGAGCAATTATGCGATACTCCAAGGATGATAGTCTAATTATTGGAGTTGATCCAGGGTATAGGATAGGAATATCTGTTATTTATTTTCATAACGAAATTGAAAGCTTTGTAGAGCATTCTCCAGAATCTGCCATCGAAATTATTTCTGTGATCCTATCTGGAATTAGATCGCGAAAAAAGTTAGTAAAGATCGGCGACGGTAATATTCGCATGTGTAATGATATTGCAAAGGCCCTAAAAATACAATTCAAAGATTCAGTAGATATTGAGATTGTCGATGAGTATGGCACATCTCTACGACATAGTGTCTATTCAAACAGACGCGGAATAAGGGACTGTTCATCTGCTAAGGTAATTGCATTTAGAAGCGGCAGAGTGCTTTGATTCTTAAGCATTCTAGGAGTGTGATTCGTTACAATAGCCAGAGCATATACCACCCTTGGATATCGACAGCTCGGCATTTTCATTGCTCTGAATTAGATTAATCTTAAAATTGATACTATACGGAATCCTTGTTGAGCTGATAATATATTTGAATCAGCATGAAATATGATATGAATACTTTAGATAAATGAATTACATTAATAATACATTTTTGTATAAATTTAAATACTATGTTTGAGATCATTATTACAGGTAAATTTTTTACCCTAGAAATCTTAAATGACTTGTAAGGATATATGCATACGTCACAAAGCTCAAAAACCTGTTGGTTCTGGTCGATATGCTATTGGGCAAAAGCGCTGCCAGATTTGTGAGATTTTTCTCAAATGGGATGGATTGTGGTGTCCCTGTTGTGGTTATAGATTAAGAACGCGGAATTTGAAGTACAAAGCTAAACTTAGAGCTAGAAAAAAAAATCAAACAGAGATGATGGGACCGGTATTTATCCATGCCAAAAAGAATGTATAATAGCGTGTATCGAATATATGAACCATGTTACGAATTGGATCCCGAGTCGAGAATTTTTCTACTGTAATATCGTGTCTAGTTGTAATACCTAACAAATAGTTACATGTCGACCGGAGAGATCAGGTAGAAACAATGAGAACTATACGCAAGCAGGCATCGTATTCGTATGATCTGCGTAGCTTTCTTGATATCCTAGACAAGAATAGGAATCTTGTCACAATACAGAGAGCAGTTAGTACAAAATTCGAGATTGCGGCTATCGTTAGTAAATTTGAGAGAAAAGAGGCAGTACTGTTTGAAAGCGTAAGAAGTAGTAAATTTAAGGTAGCAGGTAATATTTTGGGAACAAGAAAGAGATTCTCGATGGCAGTAGGAACAAGCGAAGAGATGTTCATCCATTCACGCATTGTAAAGGCAATTAATTCTCCCTGCGAACCCAATAAACTGCTAGGTTCGGCACCGTACAACCAAAACACATCGCGTAATTTGCTGACTCTCCCTATAATCACTCATTTCGAAAAAGACGCAGGACCTTATATCACGGCATCAATTGTTTTTGTAAAGGATCAGGAAAGTGGTAACCAGAATTCCTCTACACACAGACTGCTGAAATTAGATGATAAACACATGGTAATTAGGATGGTTGAAGGTAGACATTTGCACAAATGCTTTACATATGCAAAAGAACACGGAGAGGATTTGAAAATTGCAATTGCAATTGGTATCCATCCTTCGATAAGCATTGCAGCAGCGTATCAGGCTGCATATGGAGTCGATGAGATGTTAATCGCGAATTCCTTGCTCGATAATCAGCTGACTCTGAGCAAGCTGGACTATTCACAATTATTTGTTCCAACACATGCTGAAATTATTTTGGAAGGGCGAATTCTAAAGGACGTAACTCATGAGGAATGGATGGTGGAGATGTTGAGAACATATGACCTCAAACGTCAACAACCTGTGTTTGAACTCGATAGAATAAGATTCAGAGATAATGCAATTTTTCATGATGTTTTGCCCGGTTTTGCAGAACATAGATTGTTAATGGGCTTGCCAGTAGAAGCAAAACTCCTGGAGGACGTTAGAAACGCACTACCTGATACAAAAGCCGTCTATTTGACTGAAGGTGGTAGCGGCTGGTTATCTGCAGTGATTCAGATCAAAAAGAGACTTGAAGGTGAACCAAAAAACGCTATAATTGCTGCGCTATCCTCCCATCGCTCACTGAAATTAGCCATTGTGGTAGATGACGATATTGATCCAACTAACCCAGTTGCCGTTGAATATGCCATATCGACAAGATGTCAGGCAGATAGAGATCTTGTTATAATTCCAGATGCCAAAGGATCTAGTCTTGACCCGTCAAGTGATCAACACAATTTACTTACTACGAAACTAGGTATAGATGCGACCGCTACTCTTCTAAAAGCCAAAGACAGATTTGAGATCGCAAAAATTCCAGGAGAGACCACCCTAAACCTCTCTGACTATGTTTCAGACGGATCTGGAATTGAGAAATTGCTGATGACTGAGCCTCAAAAACAAGGAGACCACCTATTGGACGAACCAATTAAACGGTTGAAGCACCGACGCTAGGTTGATCGCTAGCCCCAGATTTGTTTTCTGATAAACATTTTACGGTTTTGCTCTTTCGAGTTCGATATTGTATAAGAGACGGATAATGAAGGTTTAACAATTTGCTACTGGTGTACTTGAAGAATGAAGATATTACTAGAATTAAGAGAGATATATATCAAAATTAGATGTGAGATGAATCTAGAAGCTAAATATCTAAAGGTATGGGATCAGTTCGAGTACTACACAGCAGTTTGAATAAGATATTAGCATGGTTTAACTATTGGAATATCCGGATAGATTAGGCAAAGATAAGATTTAAAGAAAGGGAGGCGATTCGAAGGCAGTTATCAATAAAAAAATCTAGATAATTAAATCCGTGATGCTCATATAAATATACTTGATACTGAGCATTAGTTCTTATTAACATAACTATTGACTTTTTCTATTTCTATTAGTGTTGTATTATGAAATCTGTTAGGGTGAGAATTTGACTACGTGTATGTGTATGCTGCAAAATAGCACTTATTTCAGTATTTCGGCTATGAGTAGGAAAGATCTGTTAGATATCTGTCTAATACTAAAGTGTGTTCAGAGTAGAGGTTTTTGTCTATTGGTTCAAGAACTACAACAAAGGTTCGTTATTTCATCGCAATCAGATTCTCTAAATAGTCTGTGGAAAGCATATCTTCTAGTATCGGTGGTACAACTGTTTCAGACTGACCCATAAATTTAGATAATTTCCTTTCAGGAACATATAAATGCAAATAGTAACGTTAGGATATTGATTTAGTTCATTGTATGACAGGTTTATTGATGGGAATCTTATTATTCTTTACGCTCTGTCTAAATCTTCCTCAACTCAAGAAGGATTGCCCGAATACATACTCAATAGAGTAAGATTATGTCTCGATATACATGGGATTATAATACGATCAAAACCAGACAAAAATAACACCGTCGTCTATACCGTGACGGATTTGAAATCTATTGGATATGTCAAACAGGGGCTAATGAAGCGGGGAATTGGGGAAGACAAGATGGTATTCGATACCACTTCGAAGAATGTACGACAAACGTGTGATAGCGTTATCAGATTTGTTAAGGACAGGGTTAATCCTCCGAAGATTTATTTTGTCGGATCTGCCTGGCAAAGAAAGTCTTTTGAATCAACTGTTTCAATAAAGCTTAAGGAATATGCGGTACAATTCGAAGGCGCCCTAGATAGTAGACCGGTTGCAGAAATTGATAGCGAAAATGCTGCGGATAGCCCGAAGAGGGGGATTCAATTTTACAAGAAGCAGGCAAAAGACAAAGCAGCAAATTTACTTCTAAACTTACTATTCCAGAATAAAAGAGAAGTTTCAAAGCGTTAAGATTTAATACCCACTTTATTACTGGAGAATAATAGAATGCGGTCATCGTCTAGTTTGGTTAGGACACTGGCCTTCCAGGTGTTTGATTGACACGAGGTTAGCCCGTAACCCGGGACTTTGTATTTACAATAATACAAAGCGGGAATTCAAATCCCGGTGGCCGCATTTATTCATACGGGTTCATCATTCTAGACCGCATTTATTGTTAAAAAGTGCGACTATAAAATTGACAGTTCAAATAATGATTGCAATACCTTAGACATAACAGATTACTATTCTAATAATCTACCAGCCGAAACTAACATGTATTGCAACCTTGCTTTTTTATGATCCTCATTTTAGCACGTTGCAAACAGCCCTGCATTCAATTTCACTTTTTTAGAAGTGATGGGACACTCAGCAATTATTTATTAATTGTGGGATATCCATAACAAGAAATAGCAGACAGAATTTCCGAAAAATCTCGGCCTTCTATATATCGGGAATAAACGTTGATATTGTATATAGGATCAGATAGTTTGTGTGCATAGCATAATGGTCGTATGTGAGTACTGATGGAAGTCGCGACGCTGAGAATCGGCCATAGACTAGTTCGTGATGATCGTGTAACTACGCATTCCGCTTTAGTGGCGAGAGCGTTTGGCTGCAATAAGCTCTACATGTCAGACGTGGATACGTCTATAATTCATACCGTCGAAAAGGTGGCAAATAGCTGGGGGCGGTCAGAATTTCTAATTGAAATATATGACAATTGGAAGGAGGTAATTAAAACGTGGAAAAAGGATGGCGGAAAGGTAATTCACTTGACTATGTATGGAATTAATGTAGATGATATGATCGAGGCCATTAGAGTTGAAGCTAAACTTCTCGTCGTCATTGGCGCGAAAAAGGTACCAAGGGAATTGTTTGATATAGCAGATATGAACATTGCTGTAGGAAATCAACCACATTCAGAAATCGCTGCCTTGGCGGTATTTTTGGATAGGGTTTTTAATGGAAATGAGCTAAAAAAGCAATTCGGTACAGCAAGCTATAAAATTATCCCTAACTTGAGGGGCAAAAATGTGGAATGCCGATCAGGTGACAATCGGTTAAATTTATAGGTATTATTATGCATTCTAGATGATAGTACAGGCTTAATGACAGGAATTTAATCGATCCAATAGATAACTAGGGGCATTATGGAGTACTCCGTCAAAATATTCTGATCCTGTAGAGAAAGCCTTTAAGTATTGTAATTGATCAACAGGATTGGTACACAGGGGATGGCGGGAATTACTGAGGTTAATAACTCTGAGGAGAATGTGATTCTACGTATAAAAAAGAGAGATGGAAGAGTGGTCAGTTTCGGGCAATCTAAGATATCGAATGCAATTTACAAGGCCTTGGTTGCAACAGGTAGGGCTGATTATGCAGTGTCTGATAGATTGGCAGCCGAAGTAGTACGGAAAATGATCCAACATGGATATAGATCTAGCGAAATAACTGCAATTCCAAGCGTGGAAGATGTTCAAGATATGGTGGAATCCATACTGATTGAAGAAGGTTTCTCTGAGACAGCTAAGGCATATATATTATACCGACACGAGCGACGAAAGATTCGCGACGAAAAGATGAAGATTCTAAATAAGAGAGATCTCGATGATGTGGATAAAGCATTCGATGTGAATTCGCTTAGGGTTTTAGCAGCTAGATATCTGTTAAGAGATAACTCCGGCAAAATAATAGAAGGACCCAAACAGATGTTCGAACGAGTTGCGATTCTTGTAGCAATTCCAGATATTTTTCATGATTCTATACTCTTCGATTTGAATGGCAATCATGCGCAGAACATCAATGAAGCCGCCCTTTATTATTCCAAGACGGAAGATTTTCATTTAAAGCTAAAAATTGGGGAGTATCTGCTAAACAAATATCACTTTGAATCGCTAATTCGAGTTTATATTGATCTCGCAGAACAAGGTCACATGAAGCTCAGCTTTAGACAGTTACTTAGATTAGTTGCTGAAGGGAAATTATCTGCATATGAACAAAAAATCAGAGAATATTACGATCTAATGATATCCAGAGATTTTCTTCCAAATACTCCTACGTTAATGAATGCAGGAACGAGGTTGGGACAACTATCTGCTTGCTTTGTTTTGGAGATGCCAGACGATATGTACGGCATTATGAAATCATCCACCGACGCGGCTATGATCTTTAAATCTGGTGGAGGTGTAGGAATCAATTATTCAGGTTTACGTCCTGAAGGCGATATCGTTGCATCCACATCGGGAGTCGCATCTGGCCCAACTTCATTCATGAGGATTATCGATACTGTTACTGACGTTGTAAAACAGGGGGGAAAGAGACGGGGAGCAAATATGGGGATATTGGAAGCTTGGCATCCTGATATTGAAAAGTTTGTGACTGCAAAAACCAAACCAGGTGTATTCGAGAACTTTAACGTTAGTGTAGGAATGTTGGAAGATTTCTGGAACTCACTAGTGAATAAGAATAATGCCAAATATGCATTGCGGAATCCTCGAACTGCTGAGGTTATAAAACAAATAGATCCTCATCAATTGATGGATTTAATTGCTTTTAGCGCATGGAAGAGTGCTGAGCCAGGGGTAATTTTCTTTGATAATATAAATAAACATAATCCTTGCATGAAGGCAAAGGGTGGTCCTTTACGAGCGACCAATCCATGTGGTGAACAATCCTTATATCCATACGAATCATGTAATCTGGGTTCAATCAATCTCGCAAACTTTGTAAAACGAAAAGCGGACGGAATGTATGAATTTGACTGGCAAAGATATGAGCAAGCTGTTAGATTGTCATCCAGATTTCTAGACAACATTATTGATACGAATAAATATCCAGTTGAAGAAATTGAGGATAATACTAAACTCACAAGAAGGATTGGTCTTGGAATAATGGGTATTGCTGATCTTTTATTCCTACTTGGAATACCATACAATTCAAAAGAGGGTTACGATCATATGAACAAACTGGCAGAAGCTATTTCTTATTACAGCATGGAAGAGAGTGTAGCTATAGCAAAATCAAGAGGCTCATTCCCACTCTTTAGTGAAACCGACTATGTCAATGGCAAAATACCCATTGCAGGATACTACGACCTGCCTAAAGAATTACATTCATATGATTGGAACTCGTTAATCATGAAAATTCAAAAACATGGGATAAGGAATTCTTGGACAACAACGATTGCACCTACAGGGACACTGTCCATGATTGCTGATACTTCGAATGGTATAGAACCCATTTTTGCAGTCGTCTTTGAGAAACGTGTGACAGTTGGAAGATTCTTTTATACTAACAGAATCTTCCAAAATGTATTGAAACTGAACAGATTATATGATGACGATGTTCTCACCAGGATAGCTAATAACTATGGGTCGGTCAGCGGTCTTGATGACATACCAGAGTCGATGCAAAATATCTTTGTAACTGCAATTGATATACATTGGACAGATCACTTGATGGCACAAGCAATATGGCAAAAATGGATTTCCAATGCCATCGCAAAGACCATCAATATGCCCGGTGATGTAACCGTCGATGACGTAAAACGTGCGTATCTTTTATCCCATGAATTAGGCCTGAAAGGTGTTACCGTCTATCGTGACGGGTCCAGACATGAACAAGTATTGCATATTACAGGAGATAATAGACTTGAGAAGAGAGGCCCCACGAAACCAAGTAAATTCGTGAGAGATTACGTGGCATCCAACATGATGGTGCCCTATGTTAAAGAACAATTGGAAACTGTGTTTCAAGAATCGGCGATTCAGGAAGCTACCGGCGCAAGCGGAAACTCAGAAATGGGTCCCAGAATGTCTCATGAAGCGGAGCTAACATCTCATCTGTTTGAAATGCCTGCAGGAGAAACCTGTCCTTGTTGCAATTCAAGGCTAATAATCACAGAAGGTTGTAGTATGTGTATTGATTGTGGATTTAGTAACTGCGCATCAGGATAAAAAATAAAACTCAAAGCTCCATTGACTGAAACATCTTGGTGCTGGCTCCCGAATTGAAGGCAATCGCAGAATTCAATTCGGCAAAATTCAACAAAATTCTATCTTATACGAACCCAATATCTTGAAAAAGTTGGTTTTCTTTTCAATCAAGCCTAGTGCCTCGCGTATGGATCCGTTGCTTGAATGACCCTCAATATCCACATAAAAATTGTATTCCCAAGGCATTTCCTTGGTCGGACGGGATTCTATTCTTGTAAGGTTGATATTCCTCTTTGCAAATTCATCTAGAATGTTGAATAATGCGCCAGGTAGATGATTTATAGAAAAGATAATAGATGTAGCGTCATGACCTGTAGGCTGCGTACTGATCTGCTTTTTTGATAATATGAAGAATCTTGTATAATTGCTTTTCTCATCTTCAATGCTATGATCGATGATTTTCATATCGTATAATTTGGCTGCCCTTTCACTAGCTATTGCCCCAGCGTCCATAATTCTAGAATCCTTAATTAGCCTCACAGCACCAGCCGTGTCATATGTTGGGATTGACTCCAACTTCCTTTGTTGGATATACCTTCTACATTGAGCTAATGCTTGAGGATGTGAATATACCGATTTGATAGCTGAATCTGAATTCTGATTAATAATAAGACAGTGGGATATGCGCTGGTGTATTTCTCCATATACACCTACATTTGATCTCAAAAGTAAGTCGTACGCTTCATTGACACTTCCTTCTATAGAATTTTCGATAGGAATTATTGCGAAATCCACTTCACCAGACTCGAGATCCCAAAATATGTCCTGAAACGTTTTCATGGGTATCATCTCTTCGTCAGGAAAATACTTCATTGTTACAATTTCGCTATATGCGCCCCTCTCTCCTTGAAACGCAACTTTTTGTTTCATGATTCTACTTAATGCTTGTTTTGTGAATCAACCGAAATGCCTCCTTACCATAATCATTGGTCAATTTTCTCTCTTCTTGTGATCCACATTCTATGCATTTTATGCTGTTATTTATTCGAACAGTATCTCCACCACAATTAAAACACAATGTGTACAAGACGCCATATTCTCTTTCATCGATTGTGATGTGAATAGTTGAATTGAGAAGGCTAAAAACCCGTCCTCTTACAATGTCGCCAACCCTGAAAATGACTCTACCCCTACGATCTCCTCGGGACCATCCACTACCACCCGAAGCTATCCTTGTGGACGCAATTGCTGAGAATCCAGCAAGTGATTTCTTTTCGTTTAAGTAAAGAATCCTTATTGACATCATACTACCAAAGAGCATTTCAACGTAGCCAACCACTGTATCTCCAATCTTGGCTAACATGGGAGAATTTTTTTGCTTAATTTTTACTACGTGTCTTTTAAGGTCGTATAGTGGTATTCCAACGGTCGCCGCCCTAATATCTCCATCTAGAACATAGGTATTCTTTCCACTTTCAAATTCCTCTATCAACGCAACGTGTTCGCCAGGAACGATAACAGCCGTAGATTCATTACCCTTATCCATATGGAATCTAATTTAATCGAACATTATAATTGTTACACAATCACCGGCATAACTTAAGGGAATTCCTCCAGTCAAGGTTTGCTGTGTTGAGGCCAATCCAGAAGTTACTCTGAACCCCTCGGTTCTGAATTTACCATTCATCTCGCATTATGATTCTGGGAACGTTTGATACTGAATAAAATGATCACAGCTGATCCATGCCGAATTTGTGATAACATTGGTTGCATTTGAATTTTTCTCTGCCTGCATTACCCGAGACCACCTCTAGCTGACTCTTCGTTCTGCAATTTGGACACTTCCCATATATCGTTCTTCTAGTCAATTGTACATATCTCGACATATAACCTATTAATAACTTACATGCATTTTTAGATATGAAATTCGTGGACTGGTTTCCGTACTATCAGGATATTAGAAGACAGTTTGGATACAGTACTGAGACGGATCAGCAAGCAGCTGATGTATTGTCTAAATTAATTCGAAGAAAGGCGCTTGATATCAAGATATTGCGCAGGAAAATTGAGGGAAAACAAATCATTGTCATAGGAGCAGGTAAGAGTCTTGAGAGTAGCACGGCTTTTTTAAAAAAAAATAAGAAATCCGTTAAGATTGTTGCCGATGGCGCAGTTCAAGCTTTGATAGAGAGAAAAATCAAACCGGATATTGTAGTTACTGATTTAGATGGTAATCTATCTTTTTTATATGAGGCAGAACGCATTGGGGCAATAATGGTGGTACACGCGCACGGTGATAACATCGATAAACTGAAGAAGGTTATACCGAAATTTAAACACGTAATAGGTTCGACTCAAATGATGCCAGTAAAAAATGTCTATAATTTTGGAGGCTTTACCGATGGTGATCGGTGTGCGTTCTTGGCGGAAGAATTTGGAGCGGGTGAGATCATCTTAGTGGGCATGGATTTTGGTAGAGAAATAGGTAGATATTCAAAGGATTTCATAAAAGATCCCAAGTTGAAGATGGAAAAAATGAGAGTTGCAAGGAAGCTGCTTGAGATGTTATCGAAGCGATCAAGTTCAAGATTATTTGATACATCAAAACGACCCATCAAGGGGTATGCACCTTATATGGTCGAAGGTCTATAATGTCCAGACGACTGCCAATTGTTCAACAATACCCAACATTGACTTTGAATGAATTGCTCTATATCAATTGAATGAAATCGGTCCTAATTAGAAAAATATAATGTGTGATCAGCAAATTGTCATCACTTTTAACCACGTGTCCTATGTGAAAACCTATTATACCTTTTTATTTCACAAGTATCTATCACATGACTGCCTACTCAGACAATGATATTCGACAAGCAGCCGAAATTCGGGAATGGCTTGTAAAACAGCTAGCCGATAAACAAGAAGAAATTGAAAGGTTACGTACGACACTTTTGCTTATTGATACCTTGTTAAAACAAGGAAGCTTCAAACCAGCTTCTAATCTTGACTCTTCGATTACGATATCTTCTTCGGCAGGCAATGTAGACCTTGTACCACCGAAAACGACCCTACCAGTTAAGAGCGGAAGTGCGAGCGATGATATTAAAATTAGCAGCAATTCACCGGAATCCCGTGAGCAAATGAATGAACAGAATACGGAATCAAAAATGATCAAGCCACTTATTCGCTTTAAAGACAGTCTGCTCTTAGCGAATGCAGAAATATATCCAAGCTCAGTGGAAATTGTTCCTACGAAGGGAATTATCCTCAACGTGAATACTCCGCCGTTCAAATCCTTCTTTTTGAATAGAATCTTGGAGGGGATGAAAATGAAAGATGAAGAAGCGGTAAACCAAGGACGAATCAAAGACTCTGATTTATTACACTACCAGGTCGAAGAAGATGATGATGGCCTAATAAAAAGAATTAAAATTAACAATTATCGAGAGAAAGAGAGGTTAAACGAGATTTTTAACACATCAAGCTGGGTTTTTACTAGGATGATAGAAAAAAGTGGTTGATACTAATATAGATAAAATTGTAGTATTGGATTTTGGATCGCAGTATAGTCATCTTATATGCAGACGCATTCGTGAGGTGAACGTATATTGCGAGTTGTTACCCTACAATACTCCTGCGAAAGTAATTCACGAAATTAATCCAAAGGGCATAATTTTTTCAGGTGGTCCGGCCAGCATTTATGCATCGGATTCTCCAATCCCTGATAAACAGATTTTTGAAATAGGAGTTCCAATTCTCGGGATATGCTACGGTCATCAATTAATAATAGACAGATTTGGGGGGAGAGTCAAGCGATCGGATTATCGAGAGTACGGAAGTGCCGAATTGATTGTCGATGACGCTTGTGATCTGTTCGACAGAGTAGGAAATAAGATCAGGTGTTGGATGAGTCACGCTGATGCTGCCGAAGTGATCCCAGATGGTTTTCGAACAATTGCGCATACCCAAAATTCGCCATCAGCTGCAGTTGTAAATAAAGGGAAAAAAATTTATGGTATCCAATTTCATCCGGAAGTCATTCATACTGAGAAGGGTATAGAAATACTCAAGAACTTTTCCCATAGAATTAGTAAAGCTAGACCAGAATGGAGTATGGAAAGTTTTGTAGAAGAGACTATTCGTGATATCAGAATTAAAGTTAGGAATGAAAGAGTGTTGTGTGCAGTAAGCGGTGGAATCGATTCTACTACTGTCGCAATATTACTATATAAAGCGATAGGCAGTAATCTTAGATGTGTCTTTGTTAATCATGGCTTATTGAGGGAAGACGAGCAAAATCAAGTTCCCAAGCTGTTCAAAGACCATCTTGGAATAGATATAATCCGCGTAGATGCCGAAGAAGTATTTTTGACAAAGCTTAAAGGCATATCTGATCCAGAACAGAAACGTAAGATTATTGGCAACGAATTCGCGAATTCATTCCTCCAGATTGCATTAAGAGATGGGCCATTCCAATGGCTAGCTCAAGGAACTTTATACCCAGACATAATTGAGAGTGGAGTTTCTAAGGGACCAGCTTCGATAATAAAAACTCATCACAATGTCGGAGGGCTACCAAAGGGCCTTAACTTCAAGATAATAGAACCACTAAGTAATCTCTATAAAGACGAGGTAAGAAGAGTCGCGAAATTACTTGATGTTCCGGCAATATTGCTAAACCGACATCCCTTTCCCGGACCAGGGCTAGCTGTTAGAATAATTGGAGAGGTTACCTTCGAGAAGGTGCAAATTGCAAAACACGCAAGTAAAATAGTAGAAGACGAGCTTATATGTGCTGGATTCTATGATAAGGTCTGGCAAGCATATGCTGCGGTAGGTGATGATATGGCAGTAGGAGTGCTGGGGGATGAGCGTATGTATGGTCATATCGTAATAATCAGGGTTGTTGATTCAACTGATGCAATGACTGCAAATTGGACCAGATTGCCCTACGATCTAATCCGTGACATTAGTAATAGAATAACGAACGAGGTAGATGGAGTCACCTGGGTTACATACGCCATATCATCTAAGCCTCCGGCAACCATAGAACCTCAATGAGAATGAGAATTATTATCATACCAATAGCAAACTTCACAGTGTCAACAAATGGAATGGATCCTTAGTAAGATCGGTTAGTTAATTAGAAATTTGTCAAACATTGTCGTCTATCATGACTTGGCCTCTTTGTAGTGTGGGAGTATTCATACAACGCAAGTTACGACTAATATCTCCCAATTATAGATTCAATCTTAAGATAGTGGTTAATGCTTTTGTCATGCATTTTCAAAATCGGAAATCTATCACATCTGATGGTTATCTTATATAAGATGTGTATCAATCCAATACCAATGGGCAACGAAAAACGAGCGGATTATCCTGAAAATAAGCTACTAACACTTTCAAACATAAAATATATTATAGAAGGTTTGGACACCATGTTACTCACTGATCTCGATGGTGAGAAGCGAGTAAGAGTAATTAAACTCAGAGACGAATTAGTCTCGTATATAAGTAGCATTTTTAATGACTATTCTTGAATTCTGGTTAGCCGTCAATTGAAAATGCATTATCTTGATCAATCGATTACCTGTCGTTTCAACCTCAATCAATAATCGTACTCATTTGATAGTAACGTCATTATTACTTGTAACAATGAAGAATTGGGCAAATTTTCGATTGCACTCCCACATAATGTACAAAAGGTATGCTTAAATGCAATATGACACGCCTTTTAACTTTTAGATTCCCAAGTTAAACGGTCATTATTATTTATCGAAAGCTTAATTATAAGTACAGATCCCCTATCATAAGATATCGCGGTTGCCATATAGAGTCAATAACGGTAAGATAGAACGATCAAATTTCACATCAGCGGATGTGATGCAGAGGCTTAAAGATGATCGAATCAAGTTTTTGGACTTGCAGTTTACTGGACTTACTGGTAGATTCCACCATACTACTATGGCAGCTAATATGTTCCAACAAGAAGATTTCGAATTTGGACTTCCAAAACTTGACGGCTCATCGATTCGCGGATTTACCGAGATTCATGAGTCCGACTTGATCATTAGACCTGATGCATCAACATACGCCGTGATTCCATGGATCGAAAAAGAGTATACCGCAAGATTAATCTGCGATATCATAAGTGGCGGATCCGAGAGACTCGCATTTAGTCGAGATCCGAGATCAATTGCTATGAAAGCAGAGAAGTACGTAAGAGATCAGGGCTATAATTCTTCATACTGGGGACCGGAAGTCGAATTTTTCGTCTTTGATAAACTAGAGGTGAACACTATGACTCCATATCATAGTCAGAGCTATAATATAACTTCGAGAGAAGCGCCATGGTCTACTGAAGGCGTAGGTTATGCATTAAGGCTAAAGGAAGGATATCTCCCGAGTGCCCCTGGAGATACTTTGATGGATTATCGTAATGAGTGTGTTGACATTTTAAGTAACAATTTCGGAATTATTTGCGACGCCCATCATCACGAAGTTGCAACAGCTGGACAATGCGAAATCGATATTAGATACGATACACTCACTAACGCAGCCGATGCAGTCCAGAGCTACAAGTACATCGTTAAAAATATAGCTAAGAAACATAATATGATAGCTACTATGATGCCAAAACCAATTGCACTTGACAATGGCTCAGGAATGCATGTTAATGTAAGCCTGTGGAATAATGGGACAAACCTCTTTTTTGACGCTGATGATGAATATGCCGAATTATCCGAAGTAGCGCATTATTTCGGAGGGGGGATACTGAATCATGCTTATGCTCTTGCAGCTATAGTGGCTCCAACTACAAATTCCTATAGAAGACTTGTTCCAGGATACGAAGCACCCGTGTACATAGCATGGAGTACTGGTAATAGATCTGCGATAATCAGGATCCCTGCTCATTACAAGGGTGAGAAGTTTTCAAAGATGAAACGAATTGAATTCAGAGCTCCAGACCCATCGTGCAACCCTTATTTGGCGTTCTCTGCAATTGTTGCTGCAGGATTGGACGGTATTCGGAAAAAAACTTCAATAGGTTCCCCAATTGACGAAGATATCTTTAAAATGACCGCAAAAAAGAGAAGAGAGTTTGGAATCAAACAACTTCCTGCAAGTCTAAGAGATGCCTATGAAGAATTAGAAAATGATAGATCATTTCTGAAGCCTATCTTCGGCGATGATGCAATCGATATGCTAATTGAGAATGAAGTTAAAGATCATAATGAAGTAGCAGTTAGACCACATCCACACGAATTTTCAATGTATGCTGACGTTTAGGCGCACGAGCTCATCGTATCTAACCCGGTTATAATTAGCAATTCAAGCTTTGGTAGAAAAACAATACACGGCTACATTCGAAGTTCGAAATTATATAAAATCTCATGTTTTCCTTCAATTTTCTATCCTCTGATATCCTCTTCAAATCCGCTCAAAAACCTCAATACTTTTCCACAATGAGAACATTTACTATATTCACTAAAATCAAAGTCATTGTACGTCCTGAAGGAAAAGCTGTCTGAGTGTTTACAAAAAAATCGTCTTAGTATTTCAACTTTCATTCAATATTATTTATGACTAGCTCATTTTTTACCGTATCGTTTGAATATGACTTAATTAATTTGCCGTCGGTGAGATTTGAGCTCACGACAGCTCGGTCTTCAGCTTCACTCCTATAATTTAAGGTCGAGTGCTCTCCCGGGCTGAGCTACGACGGCAAGTGTTTATCGTATCGAGATTGATCATATATAATCTTGCCTAGCGGTAGTTACGACTATACTAAGAGTAGCAATAAGCAATGAATTGTTCGTGATGAAGTCGATTCTTTGACAGCGGGAAACCTCTGATAGAGATCGCATCTACTCCTAGTCGTTCTGAGGATATAATTCAGCAATTGCCATTTTTTACACAATATTATTTCATTCTAAATCAAAAACCCCAAACTCAAACTTACGGATGACTTAGACTAGGCCACTTTACGCAAATACCGAATTGTAATGTCCTTTTAGTCTGGTCTTGTCATACTGTTTTTTTCAAGATCAGGTGTCTTGATTGAAATATGTTCGACTTATATCATCGAGTCTCGCTGTCGTCACAAATTTTCTCAGTCATGAATTGTGAATGTGGTATGTTCGTGATTGAAACGGTTCAAATACACCTTTAGTTTCGATTATAATATTGCCGGTGAACAGTCTGAAGGCAATTTAGATTCCGTCTTTCGATGTAACTACTAATATTAAAGATCGATGATCGTTAGGAGTCTATTTTTGAGTGGGTTTTTACCGAATCGTGTTAGAGGACTAAAAATTGCAATTTATTAGATAATGCTTCTTTAAATTCTAGGCTGATGCTATTAAGCCGTTCAAGGAGAATTGAATTTCCTACTAACTCCATACAAGACAATCATTGATATCCTAGATAGAAACAGAATACCAACTTAAGGATGTTGCTCAGTAATCATATTGTTAAGATATTTTCTGACTTTCTTATGTATTTTCGTTCCATATTGCATCGCCTTCTTCTGCTTGAGGGTGGACTCTTTTGGAACACTCAGTAGTCGTGCTACCTTCCTTAATATTCGTTTCCTGAGATAGTCATCAGACCCCAGTATTTTTTCCTCGATAGGAATGTCTCTAGAAAACGCTATAATCTTATTTGATAGGAAAGGCTGACTGATCTTAACTCCAAAGTCGTTTACAGTCTTGTCTATTTCATGAATTAGCCTAAACTCGTTTAGAATCTTTTCTTCCATTAATTGCATTAATCGAGTTCTGCCTTTGTCAAACGTTGTTCTATAAATATCGTAGCCACAAAAAAGCTCGTCGCATCCGTTCGCAGACAATACGGTTCTGAAGCCCCTTTCTTGAGCAAATTTAGCAACATAAAAAAAAGCAATACAATTTTCTATATGTGAAATATTTTCACAATTCACTTTTTTTATCACTTCCCTTAGTTTTTCATAAAAGTCATTTTCTTCTAGTATCTTGATCCTATGATCTAGATTGAGTTTCGAAGCAATCCGTTTGGAGAAGCAAACATCGTGTGACTGCGGAAAGCCGATTGTCAACAGGGTCACAGATATTCCATTCTTTTTGCATATAGTGGCGAGTAACGAGCTATCTATACCTCCTGAAAAGGCTACAGCGATGGGGCCTTTATCCTTTATAGCGGCATTTACCACGTCAAATAGTACTTGGCTTAATCGTGTGGGCAGCAGCATATCGAAATTTCATCCTTATACTTATTCTTGGCTAATTTGTATTAATAACTAGATTGCATGAATGAGATCTTAAAAGCCTAGCTATACTCAGCGTTGGAAGAAAGATATCAAGTCTTATTTTACTAAATTTCATTAAAAATGTCATGGATAGGGTCTGATGATATAAGTGAGGGAATACAAAGAAAATCAATATAAATCGTAGTAATGCTCAAACTTTGATGGACGAATATGGGTATCTATATCGAACCAGTGTATGCATCTAATGATCAGGGGAGAAAAGAGCTTCGAAAAATTTTGCAGCTATCGATTTGGTAGAGAGGCAGAATTTATTGTAGCCGTTTTTCTTAAAGCAAAAGGCTGGAAATTGAACATATCCAAAGGCAGCAGAGGGCCAGCTGACATCATTGCATTCCGTGATCCAATCAAATGGCTCATACAGGTAAAATCCACTACTCTAATACCAAGAATAAAGGGTTATGAAATAAGACGGCTTGCAGAAGTCGCGGAATTTGTTGGTGCATCAGCAGTTATTGCTACACTACAACCATCTTTCACGGTTATGTTTGAGGAGGTAGAAAGAGGAAGCCCGGAGTTGGCAAATGGAGTCTATCATATTGGAGATTATTCACTAATTTTCTATCTTCTTCCAGATTTTAGTCGGTTGATATTATAGATCCCGATTTGTGGTATCACAAAGTACTCGAGAGCATCTAAAATCACAAGAAGACAATCACGCAGGAAGTAGTTATTAACGTGAAGTAAGGTTCTGAGATTATCAATTCTCATGTCTTATGGCTAGCTATTTCACTCATTTCTATTTATCGCATCAGTTTCCGTTATACCGGAGCTTAATTGTAATATGTCAATCTAAAATGATAATGGTGGCATTGTCTGATTATTAATCAAAAAACGTTGCCCCATGCAAATGAACCTAGGATGGCTATAAGATCAATGTCAATTGACCACATTATTCTAGGGTTATGCTTATACACCTACAATACAAACTGCAACAGATATTTGATCTTGAACAAGGCCTAATTTTCTTTCTTTGTCAACCATTATATTAGTAGCTAAGCTTTATCACAGCTACTTGTACATTCGACTTAACACTAGCTTTTAATCTTTTTTTTCGGTGGAGGACTAATACCAATGGAACAGCATCGACAGCATATAAAGAGTGATCTTACGGAGGCCACGATTGTAGTCAGCAATCAACTCACAAAACTGAAGATGCTTAATAAAAGAATTGCTCTTATTGATAAGGATTTTCGATATAAAATAGCTTGCAATCTGAAGAAAGGCAATAATGCCCGTGCAAGAGTTATGGCAAACGAGCTATCAAATATTCACCATGTTAATCGTATTTCTCAGAATATGTGTCTAGCATTAGAAGTCATAGTCTTACGTTTCAGTACGATTAACGAATTTGCAAAGATTTTAGAAACTATTAATCCAACCATCGAAACGATCAAAGACATACAGAATGACATCTGGAACGTCGTTCCTACTGCAAAGGGACTCTTCAACGAAATGGCTTCAGTAACGTCAGAAGTGTTGCTTGATTCAAAAGTTAAAGTGGATTCAAATATCCTCCCTACGAATGTCGATGTGGATGCACTTTCGATACTTGACGAAGTGGAAAATCTCCTGGAAGATGAGGCAAAAGTGAGGCTACCAGATGTGCCACAAACTATCCCCCATGTCCGATCAAAAACCCCAGATAGGCATGAGCAGGTGTTCGATGGAGGCAGAGTACTCGTAGAGAGTTAAATTCTAGACGACGTGCTAAACGCATGCCGCCTACTATTTACTACATCGTTAGTGAAAAAATATTTACAAAGGAGTTTTAATCATCTATTCAGAATAACGGTGCAATGGAACAGTTGAGCCATGAATTTTCATTTCAAACTGAATCTAGACGAGGAGGAGTATTAGAATCAGCTTCTAGAAGGGTTAGAATGATATTCTCGGTTATGGCGAGTCCTAACCGGATTGATATCCTCAGAATTTTAAATTCTAAAGGACCGCTTACGTATTCTGAATTAAAATCGCTTGCCGGATTTAAATCCAAAAAGGAGTCCGGCAAATTTGCGTATCACTTGAGAAAGCTGTTAAGACAATCGTTGGTTGCTCTTAATAAATCTGAACGCAGGTACACTATTACTAATTTAGGCAAACTAGTATTGAGTCTCGCTCGACAGATCGAAGAACGATCTATAGTTGAGAGTGGTAAAATGTACGTCCGGACCTCTCGACATTCAATTGAAGAATTTGACGCACACAAAATAGTACAATCCCTAGTTAGGGAAGCTAATATGCCACTCGAACAAGCCCATAAAATTACAGAAGAGGTTGAGAACAAAATCTATAAATTCCAAACTGCGTATCTCACCTCGTCATTAATCAGAGAAACAGTAAATTCAGTTCTCGTGGAGCATGGGTATGAAGACTATCGAAACAAGTTGGCTAGGTTAGGTTTGCCAACTTCCGATATAGTGGAAATGCTAGCTAGTGTCGATAAACTCAAAAATGGAATCGATAGCATTTTTTCCAAGGTGTCACATTCTTTATTCTCCGAACATCTTCTGAACAATGTGCTTCCAAAGGATATAGCAGATATGCATTTAGCAGGGGAGTTAAACATATCACATAGCGGTATCTGGGGACTAATGCCAGATAGTATATTTCTCAACGTCAACGACCTGTGTGCAAACGGTCTAAATCTTAAAGGTAAATACATGAACGTTTCAAGATTCGAGAACCTACGTAGATCTGACGACCTTGTATCCACACTTTCGATTCTGATTTCACTCTTGAACAGAGAGGCCTCCACAGAAATTGTATTGGAAGGGGTACCTCATAAGATGCTAGAATTATCAGATAATATAGGAAACGTTGCATCATTATTTTCTAGAATCCTAATGGACTCTTCATCATCCCCATCTTATTCTGTTTCTGGGCTACCTCTCACGACAATAGCATTACCTATAGAAGAATTGGACGACAAGTTTATTGATGACCTGTTAATTGGCTATTCAAAGTATGTTGATTGTACGCCTATGCCCAGAATTAGCCTCGAATTAATACATAATCCCAATAGTCATAAATTTGGTATTCATTCAGAAAGGATTGCGTCGACTATAAGACTTGGAGGAGTCATCTCGATTTCTAAGGATGGTATAAGATCTAATAATGGAGTCAGAAAATCAATTGGCGACAAGGTTTCGAACACAGTTATCACACTGCAGTCCCTTTCGATTAATCTTCCCAGAATTGCCTATCAATCGAATAAGGATGAAACATATTTTCGTGCCCGGCTTGCTATGTTGATTAAGCCAGCATTAATGGCGCTATCTATTAGAAAGAAAATTATTACCGACCTGATACTAAAGGGAACGCTATCGATAGTGGCAAGTAGCGCAAAATTTATGGAAGTAGGAGTTGCGAATGCAATAATTAACCTGGCTGGAGCTAGGGAGGCCGTTTACGATATCCTGGGACACGATGCTACTAAAAATGGGCCAGAAATATTGCACAAGGTAATAAAGACTTCTGTCGATGTGGCACTGGATCAAGGAAAACAATTAGGTGAAGAAACAGTAGGAATTGCAATGATTAACGATCATGGTACTTCTAGGTTTGCCTCTCTCGATTCTGACAAGTATGGTCGAAGTCTTATACTTGCACCAAAGAAAGAATACGATATATATTCCCAAGGTATGTTACTAAATGCTACCAAAATTTTGTATGGTGAGGACACCGTTCAGGCTATCGAAGAATTTAATGCGATAGATAGACTGCTTAACGGAGGACTATCTGTCGATATCGATTTTAGCGACTGTACTTCTGTTTCAGACACGAAAAAGACACTGGAAATCGCTTCGAATCTGAATTACATGCGTCCGAGGCTAAAGATTACGATATGCAATACATGTGGCAAGAAGTCCACTGCATTGAATAGTGCGAATTGTACCTTTTGTAATTCTCCGTCGATATTCCAAACCCAGTCTGTATCTCTTTAGATTGAAGTTATCAAGATGTATGCGAAAAAGAAGATCTGCATTGGTAGAACGGTAGACTTGAAGTAACTATATCCACGAATTCTGGCAATAAAAGGTTCAACTTTCGTTGTCCCAGAGGGTAGTCTGCCCAGCCAAATCTAAATCACCAACAACCATACGGTCAAGGATCTCTCTTACTTTGACTGCACGTGCTGTTCCAAACCCAGAAACCCTCGCAAGGTCTGCAATACTTGCATTCAATGCTCTATTTGGTGTTTTGAATTTTTGAAGCATTCTAATTGCCAGCTTATCTCCTATGCCTGGTATCGAAGATAAGATCGAAAGCTGTTGATAATATGCCGGCTTTTCCTTTTTTATTTTTCTTAATAGCGGTCCATTATCATCTTCGTTATCTCGTGCAATTTTTGCCATAAGGATTAGTAGCTGGGTTGTGTACTCCCCAGAAGGTGTATGAATTATTGGAATTCTAAAATTTAACGCTATTTTGGTTAGTGTTTGATAGGCTAGAGGCAGTCTTTCAACGAGGGTTTTCAACTGCTTGTCATTTGTAATCCCAACTGGAATATCCGCAAGATCCAACATGTTGCCCTCGATAATAAGCACAGGCTTGGAAAAATACTGGTTTAAATCAGTACATTGCAAAAATAATCTTCCATCATATATAGAGCAGATCAGGTCATTGACGGTTTTTCTTTCAATGGCGGTCGCGGCTGAAGTTATATAGTCACCCACTTTCAATTGTGCAAAGTCGACCCTAACTCCTGCATCCAGGAGTAACTTGGGTATTTGACTGTTTCGTTCCCTCTCATCAACAACAATCCTAATCAACATTACTATTCAAACGTTAAGCAACTTCACCATTACCCAACCGACTCTGAGTTGAATATCACCTACAGAACTTGAATCTAGAGAAGTCGACGTTTAAAGGTAGGTAGGCATTTATTCATTTTGAATTTTCGAATTAGATGCAGAGCTGCCAATTGTTCCTTGAGCTCCCGCAATCATCTGGTTTATCTTTGCCTCGACTTCTTTCAGGTTATCTTTAACCCTTGCTTCTTGCTTTGTTAACACCATCAATCTGGTATTTGATAATTCTTTCTTTTCTTCGAGTTCTTTTGATACTTCATCTTTCTTTGCTTTAATGAGTAGAGGCCCAGCATTTTTATAGACGGTGTCGTCAGGACCTATTTTTTTTAACTCGTCTATTGCCCTACCAATTTCCATGGCCTCTATTTCGACCTGCTGCTTTTGCATCATTATAGCTTGTAGATTTTGTTGAAGTTGTTGTAAGCGAGATACCTGTTCTCTTAACCATGGTGGGAGTTCTTGTTCACTCATGGTACTATGATGTGAATGGTATTATAAATACCAAATGTGTATTTGTGTCTAGGAAGGTTCCGCAATACAAAATCTATACATTGAACATTCTTGTCAATTAATTATAAACATCTTGAGTAGAATTAGTACCGATCGGTTGTCAAGTTGTTTGAGAACGATCACGTTATGATTACTGCGCTAGAGAACAATATAAGCGCCATCCTGGTCCCATATTGTTAAATATTGACATTCTTACCAGTCTTTCCTTGTCGAATCCTATTATTCTTGCCAGCTAACATGTGTAGAATATTTACCCTGATACACTGACCTAAAAATATCCTCGTAATTAAGTAATCCGCCGTTAGTATAATTAGACAATACCGAGATTTTTTTGCCTTTGCACATAGATTCCCCTATCAATCCAAAATTGATAAATATGCCATATTTATTAGTCTAAGATTTGTATTAACACGTGCTCTTAAATCCGCGATATTTGTCGTGCAGATTTGAATGAGTAATTTTGAATCCCTTGCTACAACTTTACTCTCAGTGCTCATTGATTCGGATCGAGTGTCTGATTTCAACGACGAACAGAGCGACTTGGCAATGTCATCTGATTTAGGACAATTGGGATCGAAAGAAAAGGTTATTTCAGTTTTGAAATTTCTATAGCCTGACTTCATATGCTCCTGATGCAATCTTATAGTTACATTTTGGACAATGCCAAATCCCTAAAGCAATCCT
>JANWJI010000046.1 GCA_025449515.1 Nitrososphaeraceae archaeon
CAGAGAAATGCGGGATTAAAATCGAAGTGAAATCAAACCCACAACCTCCGACTGTCATTGCAGGAGTAGTTCTGTTGACTAAAGATACATGGAGGTCTTTATTAAAAAATGACGAAATGAAGTTCGTAAATCCTTTAAGGACAATAGTAATACCGTACTTTTCCGATAACCTGCTAATATTTGCAATTTGTTCGTTTTGACTCTTCCCTACGTCTTCTTCAAAAATTCTTTTATACTCTCCTGGATGTGGAGTAATAATTGTATTAGTACCTGATATTACTTCCAAGATCTCAGGTACAAGAGCCGAAGCATCTAGTAATAGCTTTGTGCCAATAGATTGCAAGCCCATAATTAGTCTTGCCAAGGCCGATGGTTTATCAATTGTCATCCCCATTCCGATGGCAGCTGCATCAGGTTTTTTTGGAAGATTAGATAAAAGCCAATTAGCTGAGTCGGTAGTCAATTGGTCAGTAGATAATGGTAAAGCAATAATATTTGGTGATTGTGATCTAACTGTTACTATATTAGATCTAGGTACAGCAGTATATACCAGGTCTGTCCCAGATCTCAATGCAGATAGCGATGCAAGGATTGGTGCGCCATGGTAGATTTTGTTTCCTCCTACAGCAAGAACTGTACCATTATCACCTTTTTTAGAAGAGGCCAATCGTGCAGGCACAAGATCTCTTACAAAGTCAGAGGATACGTCTATTCTTACCATTTCTTAATTTATGAACATATATGGACATAGTACTTCCCTATAACAGTACTGGACTCTTATTTTCATTACAACGTTGAATAATATTACATTGTCAGTTGAATATGTACATAAAATTTTTTAATCAATATCAATCTTGCAAGAAAATAATTTTAGTAGTATGTAAAAATATATCTATTAGCTATTATCTAACCATTATAAATAACGAAAATATACAACATTATCCTGTAATGATGAACTATTGTATGTATGCTATATCTAGATCTAATATAGAACTTGACAGCCGCATTACTTTCTGAAACAGCAGGCATTTCCAAGAGCTATCTTGATTGTCCAAAGATGAATTGAGCATGATGACAAAAAACAGTTAAACATTATATGTACGTAATGATATTAATATGTCTCATGATTCAAAAAAAATAGAGTATAGAAAGCTATCCAAAAATGAAATAGAAATAGAAGTCACCAAAATTCAAGGATGGAATACAACTGAAACTGGAAAAATTAGTAAAGAATTTCAGTTTAAAAATTTCGTTCAAGCATTCGGTTTTATGACAAAAATAGCTTTGGAAGCAGAAAAGATGAATCATCATCCAGAATGGTTTAATGTTTATAATCGTGTAAAAATTGAATTGATGACTCATGACCTTGGAGGCATAAGTACATATGATATCAAATTAGCTGACACTATCAACAAATTGTATGAAGATAAAGAGCAACAATAACAACAGAGAAGATCTTTGGGATTGGAATGTTAGCAATTAGCAGTAGTTAACATGGAATAAATCTAGCTATAAGACATATGTATGCACTCAAAGTAGCTGAGATTCTTAATTACTAAGTATATAATCCCGCCTAGTCCATCGAATTCTCGGTTCAAATAATCCTCGGTTCACATCCCTAAAAGATCGTATGAAATCTGTTGTGAATAATTATTTTAGACATCAACATGTAAAGGCTTTCTCTGATAGTCTTGCCTCAAAATTCGAGCAAATGTGCAAAACCGAATTAGGAATACTGCATAATCAACAAAGACATGACGATGCTAAGCGCTGCCCCAATGCACAAAAGTTCATGGCATCAATAATAACTAATTCATCAAAGCAAATCTTAGCCGGATTAACGAAGCAGCACATCAAGACAAGTAGTAGTTAATGTTATCCATCATGTTAGGTCTTGCACCGCCTCCATGAACCAATATGGTAGTCGATTATTTCTTACAAATTGACTAAATGCTGAGTCCAGCACGTAAGTTATAGCCCAGTCGTCTTGAGACCTAACAGATCTCCCGCATGTCTGTACAAGTCTTAAGGCCGTTTGCCAGTTATACCAACCAGGGTCTTGTTCTCGTTTCGTGTCAGTCCACCTATCACCTTTACTGGGGTATGGTACTTTAACTAATATCTGAAACCTTGCATAGTCGTCTTTTAGGTCTAAGCCCGTGTGTAAAGAAGGCGAGATTAAGACAGTTGGTCTTGTTGATGCAAAGTGTTCAGCTATGATTTGATCTCTAGATCTAGATCTAGATCGGTCTCGTGATTTATTATTATAACTCCCTTTTTGCTCAGTAGATATCAGCCTTCGTCTATTTTTCAGACTAAGGTATTTTTCTATAAACTCTAGTTGAGCGTATGATGTAGTATGTATAATGCCTTTCTCGTCTTTATGCTTTGACATTATTTTGTCTATAGCGTTGGCAATTGTTTGTTGCGTAGTCTTGGCCTGAATACTCTGATAATTGAGATATGCCGTGTTTAGTGGATATACTGGCCTATTTTCTGGTGGAAAGTCTGAGCCTGCTTGTATGAATTTTACCTTATCCTTTTCTTTGTCAAGTCCTATATTCCTACAAAATGTATTTACATCTAAAATAGTGGCACTCATTATGAGATTATAGGTGCATTTTTCAAATAATTTTCTGCAATGACTTGAGATATCAAGAGGCTTAAACTCTAGTTTTGTTACTTTGTTACTAATACTATCCTTTGTAATATTTGATACAATCCAATTTTTAGGGTTTGACTTCATACTCTCTATAACAGAATTAATTCTATCCGCATCGTCTTTAGCATCCTGAGCAATTTCTTCCGATTTCATATCTGGAATTGCATCGTCGATTTGTTTTGCTAGAGTTCCAAGGAAGAGAATCCACTTCTCTATGGGATCGTCGTAACCATAAGACACTTGCTCCAACTTATATGGTGCAATATACTGCTGTAACGTCCTTTTTGATATAGATATGCTCACGCGTCCTACTATTTGCGTCTCGATCTGGTGTCCTTCATCGAGTATCAGCAATTCTTTAGATGGTAGTGCACTTGGGCTAGCCTGTGATATTCTTAAGAGTAATTGAAAGTTGGCATAGTTAAAGATCGAATGCTTTGCTACTTTACCTTTGTTTAGCTGATCGTAATATGGGCATGATACAAATTTTTGTTTTCTCTGGTATAAAACGTCTGGTGTTAAATTGGCAAGGTGTAGCCAGCCGCTTAGACTCTTGGTAACGTCGCCACTATACTCTAGGTATTCCTGAGATCGTTCAGGAGTGAGATTTAATGATGGTAATGTATGGTCCTCTACAAAAGTTCTATACCTACAACCCTCATGGAAGTTGCCATGCCCCCCACAGCGACCAGAACGTAGGCATTGTTTGTGATCGTGTGTATAACTTTGGCGGTCTTGCCTGCATGGACCGTATAAGGTGGTTGTATGAGAACATTCGGTCATGTTCTGGCTCTCACTTCCGCATCTACTGCACCTGAACAATTCGCTTGAAATGAGATCTTCCTTAACCAAACATGGAAATTCACTCATGCCTTTTACGGTCTGTATAAATGGGAAATCCCTAGCATACTGTGTCTGCAAGTCTTTTGTGGCCGAACAGATATAACTAGAGCCTAATGTTTTACCCACTGCTACGGCTACTGGTGATTTACCAAATCCAGTTGGAGCCTCGAGTACTATGGTCTTGTAGCCGTGGCTGAAGGCCTCACAGATCTGTCTTAGTACATCTAGTTGCTTGGGTCTAATGTGTTTAAATGGAAAGTTTGAGGTAAACTCTTGTAGGGCGAATTGCCGGCTTTGGCTTAATTGGTTTGATTCTTCTATGCTTGTCAACTACTGCTGATACTATTATTACAACGTCTCTTTAAAAATAGTCTGCAAAGATGCTTAAGTCAGGTTGGTAACTGCTCGTTTGTTATCCATGCCTTTGCAATTCGGCTATAATTTCACAATTGCAAGTAAAAGTATTAGGTAAAGTGGTTCAATATTTTCATGAATAATAATTGCAAAGACCTAGAATATTGCAAGCAAATGGATAGAATATATATATTTCTTAGTTAGTAGTAAGAGTACATTCGTCAAATGTATGGTAGATGAAAGTTAACTATAGTTGATTTAGAATTCGAATGACCTATAAAGTTTCTTCATTATGAAATATCCTTCAATTATGCCAAATTTGGACATTTTACATTTAGAACGGAGATATTTGAAGATATATTATATGTCATAAAACGTGCTTGGATAATTATCTACTTATGAAAGAATTGATTCCAGAACTACAGATCCTTTTTATAGGATTCACTTCTCTAAGATTGGAACAGATTTAAGGCGATTAACGCCTTAGTATAGCTGTGCAGCGCTATACAGTAACATAATACTATGATAAAGTTCTAAATATCAAGGAATAGATCAGGATCTATTAATAATGTAGTGTAAATTATGATTTACCTATTTACCACTTTTAGACTAGACCACTCATTAAATTCATGAGAGACAATGCATCGCATCGATTTGCAAATAAATTGATTAATCCTAGCCTATATGCACTATAAGATGGTCATTATTTACTTGGCCCTATTTAGATCAACTCTAACACTACTGTCACTGTCAATTATGTGATAATGCGAGTGTAAGACGGATACAAACCAATTTCAAAATCTATTTTCATAGTTGAATAAATATGTAACTGGTAGTATATTAAACGCTACTTCTTGAATTGTTGATCTGCGTTTAATACAATGTTAAATGTGCCTAGATAGGACTGCTGTCCATCTTTAGTTAGATCAAGTATAAGATGCTTCCCAGTATTACTTCGTATCAAATGATCGGTTGATGGTCCAGCGTAAATAGCATCCTGCTCATTAGTCAATTCTGGGACCCCGTGTATGCTATACGGAGGATGGTTATGAATCTGCTCATTTACAGAATTGTTCATGTAAAGCTGCGATGTCCAGTCTAGAGTTTTTTCAGATCCGTTGAATATGCGCACCTTGTCGTGTATATGAATTGCTCTACCCTGATACCAGCCAGGATAGATGGTAGTAAAATGGACTGTACCTTTATCATCAGTCATTTGATATCCTCTAAGGAATTTCTTTCCAGTAGTTCCCTGGTCACTAACACTTGAATAGACTCCCTGAGAATTAGCATGCCATATATCCACTTGCGCTCCTTTAAGTGGATCACATGAGCCATTACTATTTACAGTATATACATGAATTACAAGATGCAAAGGAATGCCTTTTTGCACTGAGCCATCTGAGGGATCTGATCTTATATCAGACCGGTTAGGCATACCATCAACAAAATATGGACCTTCTGTTTGTTGTGGTGTACCTTCAGATTCAACTACTGAAGGTGTGACTCTACATGTCTTATTTGCCGATGAGCTGATTTGAGTTCCTGATAGCTCTGGAGATATTTGTGGTGGTGGAGGGAATGCTGCACTAGTCGTCATAGGAAGAGACGATACGCTTTGATTTAATGACGGTATTGTGTTGCCATTGTTTGGAATTGATTGCGCTGAGACTGGAATAGATGTTACACATACACCAAGTATAATCAACACAGTCAGAGTAATTACGAGTGCAAGTGAGATAGTCTTGATGTTTATTGTAATAGTAAAGTTATTACTTTTATCATCACCCTTTAGACCCAATGTACTGCTACTATGCGATATATTATTTAAAGCATCATCGTGAATCGGACTAAATTTAAGCTATGGATATTGTGAGGGATATTATAGCAGAAATGAACAAGAATGTACATAGCCATGTTCGATTACAGAAATGACATAAAACGAAATCTATAGGACGATACAATGAGCTGATATAATACTTCAGCGCGTTCTATTGAAGCAATGCGGCTTCACTATACTATAAAACAGCTGAACACTTAAATCGTTTACAAAACCAAATTACGTTGTTTGATAAATTGTTAGTAAAAAACAGTGTATCGAGCTTTATTATTACTGTCAGTTAGGACAATATTCAGCATCTTGCAAGCCAGATGATGGCACTTTTTACAGAATTAGGATTTACTTTATCATATATGCATTCATAGGATAGAACCGAGGATGGATTGCAGAAGGTAGTGAACGGAATACAAAAGCAATTCACAAGATCTAGGAGTATAGCCAGATCCGTAACTGATTTAATGATTTAAAGCTAATACATCAGATAAAAGATGGTTCATGTTTTCGTATGGTTTCCTCGCAGCTAAAAATATCTGAAGCTGATTCAAGACTTAAATCCGTATTGGATTAGCTAAATGTATAAAATTATAAAAAATACACACACTTAGCCATACCATAAAAAAGAGTTATAATACATACCAACTAGGAGGATAACAAATGAAGGAAAAAGAGGTAAGGGAACTGCATAATATTTGCAAACTGCTGTCTAACCTTAAATCTCAGCTAATCACAACAAAGCTGCCTCATTTTGGACATGACGCACTTTTTTTGCAAAGTGATGAGATCACTACAGGGCTGATAAACAATACTACTGAAATAAAAGTTCATCTACTAACAGGACAACTTGTTTATTCTCACAACGAAGATAATACCTCTGTAAATTTAAGAGACGAGGATCATGTTGATGTAATTACACATAAGATACTGGAAATGGTAACAAAATATGGTCTTGTAATGCCATCATCAATTAACATAGCGAGAATTAGTGAAGAACAATTACTTTCATATCATCCATTCGCGTTAAAGGCTAAAAGAAGTCTCGAATTATTTCGAATGGGGCTTCAAAGTGGAAGTTTTACTTTGGTGCATCTTTGGCCAGATGGATTTGATTTTTCTATAGAATGGTTTACTGAACATAAAGATGAAGAACAGATAGGCATAGGAATATCACCAGGCGAAGAACAGTATGAATCACCATATATGTATGTAAATCCCTACCCATTTAATAAACAAGTAATGGAAACCAAATTACCGATAGGGATTTGGTATACCAAAGGCTGGAACGGAATAAAAGTAGAGTGGGATAAAGATCTTGAAAAATATTCAGAACGCAAAATTGCACAAATAGCCTGGGAGCTGTATTCAATCGCCAAAAATAATTTTCAGCTATGATATATACAAAA
>JANWJI010000047.1 GCA_025449515.1 Nitrososphaeraceae archaeon
AATGTATCCTCTACGGCTTTCAAGAGAATTCTCTCGTCGTGTATCTTTGAGGAATCGGATTCACGTATTATCAGAGAAGGCATCTCGCCTGTCTTCATGATTCGACTCAATATCGATTTGGCAGTATATCTACTAATTACACTCTCTTCTACTAGTCTTGCTAAATCAGCAATATGTTTTGGTTCAATTTTAAGATCTAGAGGGATACTACTATCTTCTGTCTTTGAATCTCCAATGAAACTCATCAGATCAGAAACTAACCAGTTAGCAATTTCCTTTGGGTAGTAATATATCTGGACTGCCGCCTCAAAAAAATCCGCCATCTCTTTGTTATTAATCAGAACCTGTGCAACGTGATCGGAAAGGTGAAAGTCTGCGACGAATCGATTTCTTCTTCTATCCGGCAATTCTGGCATTTTTTGTTGAATAGATGACAAATATTTCTCAGAAAGGAGTATTATCGGTATATCCGGCTCAGGGAAATATTTGTAATCTTGTTCCTCTTCCTTAGCTCTGGATTGCTTTGTCACTTTTCTTTCACTATCCCAGTGCCTGGTTTCCGATTTTATTTCAATACTGTGTGCTGAAAGTGATTTTTGTCTAGTAATCTCAAAATTTAACGCCTTCTCGACTTCCCGGAACGAACCAACATTTTTGATTTCCACTCGCTTCCCGCTTCCTATGGAAATATTTGCGTCACATCTGACTGATCCCTCCAGTTTAGTGTTGCAAACGCCTAAATGTTCCAGAATAGATGTCAGCTTGTTCAAAAATGTTCTCACATCAGCCGAATCTTTAAAATCAGGCTCGGTGACGATTTCAACTAGTGCAGTTCCTGCGCGATTATAGTCAATAAGCGTATAAAAACTCGTATCCATATCGCTCCCTTCGTATACCAACCTACCGGGATCTTCCTCTAGCTGAACTCTGCGAATTCTTGCAAATTCTCTTCCATATTGAAGTTTCCCACTGGAACCAACGCTACCTATGCCGCCAGAGTCATATTGGGTAATCTGATAGTTTTTGGGTAGATCAGGGTAAAAATAATTCTTCCTATAAAATCCCATTTTATACGGAATTATACAATTCATAGCAAATGCAATCATACATGAATGATCTACTGCTTTACTGTTTAATAGCGGCATAGTCCCTGGCTGCCCAGAACAAATTGGACAAATGTTTCTATTGGGAGGATCGTTGCGATAATCCCCTTTACACTTACAAAAGAGCTTAGTTTTAAGTCCAGTCAGCTGACAATGTATTTCAATGCCTATATTTACTTGTCCATCCATCACAAATCAGGCTTCCTGTTAACAGATGCTGCGCTTTCATACATTTTCGAGACATCAAAAAGTAATTGTTCTTGCATTTCATCGGTCATCAGTTGCAACCCAATAGGGAGATTATCACTAAAGCCGGCTGGAAGAGATATTGCAGGTGTTCCTACAAGATTAGCAATGACCGTATTAGTATCGATAAGATATCTCTTCATGGGGTCATCTATATCTTCTCCTAACTTAAATGGAAGCACAGGCATCGTCGGTGAGATCAAAACATCAACCTGTTTGAATAGCTTCTTGACTTCTTGTCTCAATATGGATCTGACTTTTTGTGCCTTGAGATAATATTTTGCATAGTAGCCTGACAGCAATACATGGGATCCTATCATTATTCTTCTCTTTACCTCATCTCCGAAGTTGTTTCGGATTTTTGAGAAATAAGAGTTCCATTCATACCCTTCGGGATTAAAATCAAATCCATATCTCAAGTTATCATATCTAGCCAAATTGCTGCTTGCTTCAGCCATTGCAATGGTGTAATACGAAGCAAGTGCATAATCGCAGTTCAAAGAGACTTCCTCCCATTTACAATCATTAGAGGACAATAGGTCCAGCGAAGAATAAACAAGCTTAGAAATTGCAGGATCCGATCCTTCAACTAACTCTTTTATTAACCCATATCGAACAGGTCTTTTGACATCTGAAGCAACAAAGCGCGGAGTCTTTATTTCGTTGTCAGTTGTATTGTCGTTTTCATCAAAACCTGCAATGACATTCATGATCATTACTATGTCGGAGACTGTTCTTCCAAGTGGACCTATTTGTTCTAAACTATTCGAATAAGAAACCAGGCCAAATCTACTCACTAGTCCATAGGTCGGTTTAAGACCTACTACAGAACAGAAGCTTGCGGGGCATCTAATTGACCCACCGGTATCTGATCCAAGCGAAACCGTGCATTCCAATGCAGCAACGCTAGCAGCACTACCTCCGGATGACCCTCCTACTACGTAATCTGGATTCCAAGGATTGTGCGAAGGTCCATAGCTCCCGAATTCAGTCGTTGATCCCATTGCAAATTCATCCAAATTTACTTTTCCTATTATAATTGCATCACATTCTTTCAGCCGCCGAACAACCGTCGCATCATAAGTCGGTTTATATTCTTCCAACAACCTTGATGCACACGTTGTTCTGATATCTTTCGTGCATATGTTGTCCTTAATACCTACAGCAATTCCAGCCAGTAACCCCACTGTTTCTTGGTTTTTTATTTTTTTATCCAATTTTCTGGCGGTGTTAAGCGCTTCATCATTTATTGTAATAAATGCCCTAATTTCGTCATCAATGTCATTTATTCGTTCGAGGAGTTGAATGATGTAATCCTCTATTGTGAAGTCTCTGTTCCTTACTCCGGAGATAACCTGTTCTGCAGAAAGAGTACAAAGTTTGTTCATGTTATCTCATTCTCGGTCCTTTCACATATCCGTCCTTTAGGTTCTTGGTTGTCTTTGACAATTCTGTTTGAGTATCATAGATTATATCATTCCTGAATTCTGAGACACTCTTTTCGTAATATCTTGGCTCGACCTCAGACAAAGAGATGCTGTCTAGTCTATCCAAATATTCGATTATTTTCTCAATTTCAGTATGATACTTTCCTATCTCATCGTTAGTCAGATCTAGTCGAGAAAGCCATGCAAGATGTTTCACGTGTTCAATAGTTACCAAATATTATCCACCACCTATCTCCATCTTATGGTGCCAACCTGTCTATGTCACGAGGATATAAAGAGGCATCTCGTATATTTTCCAAGCCTGTTATCGACATAAGAAACCGCTCTAAGCCCACTCCGAATCCCGCATGAGGAGGGATCCCGTAATCAAACACTTTTAAATGATAATCAAATTTTTGTATATTCAAACCTTGTTTCCTCATTCTCTCTACTAATTCTAACTTTCTATTTATTCTCGTGCTACCTGAGGAGATTTCCAAAGGCCCAAACATGAGATCAAATGATTCGGATTTTGCTTCAAATTTCGAATTTGGCTTGACATAGAATGGTTTAATAGAGGCAGGCCAATCAGTGATAAAATAAAAACTATTTAGATTCAATTTTGATGCAATTAATTTTAACGCCTGTGGTGAGATGTCATCTCCGTATCTGACATTTTCATCGCTTTCCATTAAGGATTCGAGGATCTGATCATATGAATATCTTGGAAGAGGAATTTTGATATTAGGTAGTACAATCTCGGATGAATTTAACTCATCATTGTTATTCTTTCTGATAGAATCAAGAACATGAAATATCAGTCTTTCCAGTAATTGCATAGCGTCACTATAGTCTGCAAATGCCATTTCGGTATCAATTGAAATTGCTTCTGAAAGATGCCGATTTGTTCGTGAAGGTTCAGCTCTAAAAATTGGACCAATTTCATAAACATTTTCAAAGGACATTGTCAACTGTTCCTTGTACAACTGAGGGCTTTGAGCTAAAAAGGCCTCTCTGTCATAATAGAAAATCGGAAATAAAGCCGCACCTCCTTCTGTCGCAGTTGCTATCATTTTCGGAGTGTTTACCTCTAAAAAGCCTTCTTTTGCAAGGAATTCTCTAATTGAACTCAGCAAAGTATGACGAATACGGAAGATACTTTGTAGAATATTACGTCGAAGGTCTACTGCTCTAAGGTCTAACCGTATGTCAAGACCTATTGAACTTCTCTTCCCTTGAAGCATAAATGGCGCGGCGTTTCTTGCATTCGAAAAAACCTTCAGCTCGACCGGTACGATCTCTGCTCCAGTTGGCGACTTTTGTTGAAGTCTTACACGTCCCTTTACTGCCAATGAAGAGTGTTCTTTTAAAGATTGTATCTGTTCCAATACTGAATCCGGGCAGTCTCCTTTCTTGGCAACAACTTGAGTCTCGCCGATTCTGTCTTTTACTTGAATAAAATGCAAATTACCATGATCACGGATACTTGATACCCATCCCATAACAATCACGGTATCATTCTCTGAACATGATCGAATTTCCGATGAAAAATGGGTCCGTCGCCACTGATCCATCTCAACTTCTTCAATTATTCCATTCACTTTTTATAGCACCATTGGTATCCGAATCATGTATGCGGCAGGTAATTTAATTCTTCATTGGAGAAGGAACGATAATTCAGCGCACGACTTAATTAGCTTTCGATAGGTGAACCAATAATATGTAAATAATTCGTATCGTGTTTATCAGAAATTCAAAATGAAGGAAATCTACCACTACTTTTTACAAGGAGGCCCTTATCTAGAATACGTTCGATCCACCATCTGACAACAGTCGTGGTGACTACTAGTTTGATTCCAATAACAGCGTCAGGTAAATCTAGTGCGTCAGCACAATTACTTATAACGAACTTCTGTATGCACATACAATTTAATTAAATTCAAATATGCTAGTTAAATCTCAACTGATCGCTGGTAATGCAATTTTGATGAGAATTGAAATGCGAAATATACTATGCTAATATATTCTATAATATCCCAAAATGTTCTATGTATGGCCTCCTAGAATTGTTATACTTTAATTGTTAGTGGCCAAAATCTGATGGGAGATTCTAATTCTTATTTAATAAATCGTTTCATATTGGCTATATGGTAGCGTGTGTTTTATCTACCTACTGTAAGTTGTCCCAGTATGACCATGCAAATAATCAAGTCACTTTAACTGTCAGAGTATAGTCCTGTCGATTATGAATTAAATTCTAACAGTAATTCCGCTTCCTTGTAAAAAGGACTTTACCTTATCTACGGTATATTTGTCGTAATGAAAAATCGATGCAGCGAGCGCGGCGTCAGCATCTGTTTCTTTGAATAGCCTAAGGATATGTTCTGGTTTGCCACATCCTCCAGAAGCGATTACCGGTATACGAACCGCATTAGATATCAAATTTGTCAAATCTATACGATAACCGTCTTCGGTACCGTCCGCATCAACGCTTGTTAAAAGAATCTCTCCTGCTCCCAAACCTTCTACCTCCCTAGCCCATTGAATCGCATCAAGATGGGTTTCCTTCTTACCGCCATAGATCATTACCTCGTATCTATCGTCACTCTCTCCATTACTATTCAAGGAATTTCGTTTCTCTCCTTTTATTTCGTGTCTAGGGGATATACATTTCGCGTCTATTGCTACTACGACGCATTGTCTACCGAAGATCTCCATTAATTCTGTTACCAGTGCCGGATTCTTGACTGCTGCTGTATTGATCGATACTTTGTCAGCGCCGCTCCGCAGAATCTCTCGGGCATCTTCAAGGTTCCTTATCCCACCTCCTACGGTAAAGGGAATATTTACGACGTTAGCCACATTACTAACTACGCCCTTCATTGTACGTCTTCCCTCCTGAGATGCTGTAATGTCTAAAAATACAAGTTCATCTGCACCTTGTTCAGTATATTTTTCAGCCATCTTTACAGGATCCCCTGCTGCTTTTACATCTGAAAAGTGGATCCCTTTGACTACAAGACCATTATCGACATCCAAACATGGGATTATTCTTTTAGATAGAGGCATTTCTATGCTAACGCCTTTGCCTGAGCAACGTTGAATCGTTCTTCGTATATGGCTCGACCCAGAATCACTGACGAGCATCCTGTATTTCTAATTTTTATTAGATCCAAGATTGAAGAAATGCCTCCACTCGCAATTATATTGATACCATCGATATTAGATGCAAACGATAAACTCTCAACATCTGGTCCTGTCAATGTGCCATCCCGATCAATGCTTGTCAAAAGAAATTCATTTAATCCCATATTCGTAAACATATTGATACCGTGCAAAATATCAAAGCCAGAAGCCTCACGCCAACCGTCTACCATGATCATCCCATTTAATTGATCTATCGAAATGATGATCTTAGAGGATAGTGTCTTAGCAATACGTTTTACTGAATTGGGTTCTTTAAACGCCATAGTACCTACTACCACTTTAGAGACACCCATGTCCAGCATAAGCTTTATGCTGTCTATAGATCTGATACCACCGCCGATTTGAACAGGTATGTGTAATGAATTGATCACTTTTGAAATCAGGTCGATGTTGGTATCTCCTGTTCTCAGTGCCGAATCAAGATCCACAATATGCAATAAATCTGCACCTTGCTCTTCCCATTTTTTTGCTATCCTTACCGGATCATTGCTGTAAATTATCTTGTCCTCTATGTTGCCTCTGATGAGCCTAACTACGTTACCTCCTAGAAGATCAATGGACGGAACTATTTTCATTGCTTCTCACGACATATATTTAAGAAATTCTTTATTATGATAACTCCGGTCTGGCCAGACTTTTCCGGATGAAATTGGGTGCCATACAAATTTTCTATTTCTATTGCGGCAGGTATAGTGATTCCGTATTCGGAATTCGCGGTGACCATTCCATTATCATTTGGTGATATACGGTAAGAATGAACAAAATAAACCCATGAGCCATCTGGAATACCATCCAAAAGCTTACCTCCATTCCGTTCTATCTTCAAGGTATTCCATCCTATATGCGGTATCTTTGTGAGTTTTTTGTTCAGCATAATCACTTGGCCATCTAATATGGCCAATCCATCAAGCTTTCCCTCTTCGCTCCTATTAAATAGCATTTCCATACCTAGACATATCCCAAGTATCGGGATTTTGTCCTTTACTGCTTTTGTAAATAGCTCCTTATCTTCGCCAATTGAAATGATAGCTGGATCAAAATTTCCTACACCCGGTAAAATTAGCCCATCATAATCCCGGATATTTTTCAATTTGCTTATTATAGAAGTTTGTACACCAGTATTTCTTTCAAGTGCTGCTCTCAGACTATACAGATTTCCTGCGCCATAATCAAATAGCGCTATTCGAAGCATTTTTCACATTTCACCCTTAGTACTCGGTACACCAATCCCCCTGGTGTCAATAGTAGCTGCCATGCGAAAAGCGACTGCAAACGCCTTTAAAGCTGCCTCTATCTTGTGGTGATCATTATCCCCGTATTTGACTTCTATGTGGGTACAAGCATTTAAATTCTGTACTAAAGATCTTACGAAGTGCTCTAGATCTTCTTTTTGGATTCCTTCTGTCATGTTGTTCATTAGTTGCAATTCAATCTTATGGAATTGACGCCTCACGAGATCAATACTGACAGAGGCTAGAGAATCATCCATTGCAACTGACGCGTATCCAAATCGTCTAATATTCTTTCGTTCTAGAAGCGCCATATCAAGAGTTTGCGAAAGCGCAATTGCCGTATCCTCAATAACATGGTGGACGATGTGATCGTTAGATTGCGCAGTAAGGTCAAGGTCTATCAAACTGTGTCTAACAATCGTAGAAATTAGATGATCAAGAAAATTTAGATCTGTCTTGACCGAAGATTGCCCATTACCATCGATATCTGCGTTTACAGTCAAAGACGTTTCTCTCGTATTCCTCACTATATGGGCGCTTCTACGAGCTTTCGAAGACAAATCTGTCAATTCTGTCAAACCTCCGTATTTACTTTATTTAACATATTCGGCAACTGATTTACGGTTCTTATCATGGCATCGGCTCCATTAATAGTAAGCTGATGAATAGTTCTTGAAGGATCAAAGCTGTATTCATAAGCTCCGATAAATGTCATCTTTAGCTTGTACTTTTTTCCAGCTATTCTTGTCATTAATAAATCTTCCAATGAATCTCCGACATATATCGTGCTCCTAGCGGATAGCATCTTCATAGCCTTATGTATAGCATACGGACTAGGTTTGGCATGTTTTCTTAATTCGTCATCTAAAAACACGCAAGCATCTGTGTTTATATACTTAGATATCGAATCTAGTGAATATTCTGCTGCTAACTTACTTCGTCCTGAAACGATCGAGATTTTACCATCAAAGAATTTCGAGAGTTTGCTCATTGTCTCTTTCTTTATTATCATTTTATCGTTGTCGATTAGCGGCTCTCCAAAATAGTATCGTGGCTCTATTTTATGTTGTTTTAAGAATAGCTGTGGACCATAAAAAATTTCGTCGAACACCGTAGCGAGGAGACTCTTGCCAACTGATGAGGGGTAATTTAAGAGACGTTTGTAGTTCTTGACCTTGTGCTTCGAAACATGTGATGCCAGAAACTCCTCTACATATCTTATACCTAGACCATCGAGACTTTTAGTCATCAAAGATACAAATTTTTGGGCTTCATTTATGCTACCTTGTTCATTAGAAAGTACTGCTAAAAGGATGGCGTAACAAGTATCAACGTCGTTGTTGAAACCCCCAGTTTGTCTGAGCTCGGCAATTATTCTATCGGTTACCAAATTAGGAAAGTAAAGTTCAGGATTAATCTTGTTTAGAATAAAAGTAACAGTATTCTTTATTGCCAAATTATATGATCTTCTTACATCTATCAAGACTCCATCGACATCGAATATGATGGAATCCGGTAACATATCCTATCACGAAATGTAAAGGATTGACTCTATAGGTATCCTCATTTTTTCTCTATTGCAGCATGAATTGATTCTAAAAACATATTGTTCATTTTGGGGGTACCTATCGTAACTCTGATACAGCCCTCATAATTTTCAAGATTTCCGAACATCTTTACTTGTATTTCCCGTTTTGTTAACTCTTGCATGATATTACTATACATCTCAAAAGATTCGAAAAAAATAAAATTTGCATCGGATTTGTAAACATTTAGACCTTCCATCTCTGAGAGATCATTGTATACCCGCTCTCTTTCAGTTTTTATAAACTTCACAGTATCAAGGATATACCTACCATTTGATAACATAAGGCTAGCAATTTTTATGGAGAAGCTATTTAACGGATACGGTGACTGAATATTAGATCGAAAAATTCCCGCAAGCTCTTCATTTGAAACTAAGTAACCAACCCTTGCTCCGGCTAGTCCGAATGCCTTTGAGAGTGTACGTAACACTATCAAGTTGTTATATTTACGTACTTGAGATACGAGAGAATAGTTTGCGAACTCTACATAAGCTTCGTCGAGTAGCACTAGTTTATCCTCCAACGACTCCAAAATCTCTAATACTAGACCGGCCTCAAATTGGTTGCCGGTAGGATTATTCGGAGAACAAATATAGACCATATCTGACCTATTTGCAGCCTTTAGAAAATCGGATTTGTTAAGCGAATTATCTTCCTTATTGAGGGGTATAGCTTCCACCTTCACATTATGTAAATCACATCTGTTCATAAAATAGGAAAAAGTAGGAACAAATACGGTAGCTCTCCTACCTTTAGCTACTGTAGACATCAAGGCTTCAATTATTTGATCTGACCCATTACCCACACCAACATATTTCTTGTCCATACCAAGAAAACTTTCGAATCGTTCATAAATTTCCTCGAGCTGTTCTATCGGATATTCACGAAAATCGACACTGATTAGTGCTTGAGATGCAATCTTATCTAAAAAATTCTTGTCAACTGCTAAATTCTCATTAGCATCTAGTTTTAAGGTCCCAGAAGATATAGAGGGCTTTACATAGGCTTGTAGACTCGATATTTCTGCTAGTCTTTTGGAAAACCAACTCATCTAGTAGTTCTTTCCCTTACTGCTTCGTAATGATTAGGCAAGCCTTCTGCGAATGTAATTTCTTTTAAAAAAGGCTCTACATTTTCTAAACCACTTCGTGATAATTCTACTTTATTAATGATTCTTATAAAGTCCAAAACTGAAAGAGATCCTCTTGACTTTCCAAATCCAGATGTTGGAAGCACATGGTTCGAGCCAAGTAGGTAATCGCTTGCAGAGGATGGAGTATATTTGCCAAGCAAAACTAACCCGGCTGACGTAATCTTTTTTGCAAGACTCTTTGCATTCTTGCTTATTATTTGTAAATGTTCTGGTGCTAGTTCATTGATAAACCCAACTGCCGAAGCCTCATTTTTGCATACTGCGATAAATCCGCTATCTCCTATACTTCTTTTGACTATGTCTGATCTAGCGAGCGGTTCTTGCCTGTTGCTCATAATCGAAGCAAGTTGGGATTTAACGTCATCGGCGAGTACTTCAGAGGTCGTTACCAATCCACAGATCGTATCGACACTATGCTCTGCCTGAGAAATCAGGTCACGAGCAATATATCTTGAATGAGCATCACCATCAGAATAAACTACGAGTTCTGTTGGACCGGCAATCATATCTATCGATACATGTCTCGACGCTGCCATCTTGGCATGAGTAACGAATTTTCCACCAGGACCAACAATCTTGTTAACCTTCTTTATCGTGTTTGTTCCAAACGTTAGTGCTGCTATTCCCTGCACTCCTCCTATTCGATAAAACTCGTCTACATTACATATATCAGCGGCAACCACTGTCAGAGGGTCCACATCCCCATTCTTCATGGGTGGAGATATTGCCACAATTCTTTCAACTCCTGCAATCCTGGCAGGAACTGCACACATTACTAATGTGCTGGGATACCTTGCATTTCCTCCTGGGACGTAGCAACCAACACTACTCAGCGGCTGTATTATTTTCTGTAGAAAAATTCCATTATTAGATGACTGCATCTTGCTGGCTGTGAGATGCCTGAGGAGCATCCTTTCAGTCTGCACAACTCTTTTCTTCATTAACAGTAATGTTCGAATTTGCTTGGTACTTACATTGCTATATGCCCGTTTGACATCTTCTTGTAAGATTCTTAAAGATTTAAGTTTAATTTTATCAAATCTCTCCGTGTAACTAATTAGCGCATCATCTCCTTTAATGATGACATCTTTAAAAATGGAGTCTATCATTTTACCAATATCGTCGGGTGGATTGTAAGTACCACCACGCAATTTCGCAGCATCAGAAGCGGGATCTTTAACACTAAATTTCTTAATCATAAGTATCTAGATTTATCTGATCCAATGGTAGAATTTGTCTTGGTTCTATTACGACCAAACCTTGAGCCAATTCCCGTAAGTTTGGTACAAGTTTGATAAATTCATTTTTTTCTATAATCGTGTTCACGCTGTACCATCCATCTTCACTCAATTTGCTTATCGTGGGTTTTTTTAGAGCAGGAAGACGTTCAAGCAATCCTTTAATATTGTCCTCTCTCACATTTACGAAAATATGCAATTTCTTTCGTGCTTCCACAACTCCTTTCAGCAGTGCATACATGTCCGCAATTTTCTCTCTCTTATGAGGTATTCTAAGAGCATTCTTATTGGCAACAAGTACTGCGGTAGATTCCATCACGGTGTCAATAATTTTTAAATTGTTACGTCCAAGCGTCGTACCAGTCTCTGTTATATCGAAGATTGCATCGACATCTTCTGGAGGTTTGGCTTCAGTGGCGCCGAACGAAAGAAAGATTTCAACTTGTTTATTCTGTCCAACTCGTAACCAGGGAGTTATTATCATTGGGTCAGAATTGCCAAAATGTTGTTGATAGATTGGATTTGACTTTATGTAAGATGAAGTAGTGGTAAGGTATTCGGAAGAAATTCTGAGGGGCTTTTTTTGAGTTACATAGTGGCTAATCAATTCGGATAGATTTTGAGCATCAAAGCTTTCTGGAATAGCGAGTACTTGCTTTACCCGGCCGTACTCTAGGTCAAGCAGAGTTTTTACGTCTGCCTTAGCTTCGTTTATCCAGTCCTTACCAGTGATCCCAACATCGTAAAATCCTTCCTGGACATACGTCGGTATTTCTTGGGGTCTTAGGATCTTAACTTCTATTTCAGGATCGCTCAACCTTAGGCGGTATGTCCTGCCCTTGCCAGTTATAGATTGCCAGGCTTGTTCTAGTATCTTGTAGGTTGCCTCCTCGATACTACCTTTTGGGACAGCGAACTTTATTGTTGCCATTTTGTAAGATAAGTAAGTAGAATCATTGACGTAATGTATATATTTACTCATTCTTTGAATAGTACTTTTGATAAAGCCGTAGTATGGTTTTTAAACTAGATTTGATCTATCATGGATAGAACAATTTCCTTTGCTCTTGATGCACTCACTTTCCCCTCTCGGATCATTTTACCTGCTACGATATCGATTTGATTTCCGCGAGCACCAGCAGAAATAGCTACATTCCTTGCATGGAGCCTCATGTGTCCCTTCTGAATCCCAACAGTTGCTAAGGCAAGGATGGCTGAAAGGTTCTGTGCCAAACCAACCGCTGAAAAGACCTTTGCAAGGTTCGCGCTAGATTCTACTCCCAAGAGTTTTAACGCTAACATAACCATCGGATGAACATTTGTAACACCTCCGACTATCCCTACGGCTATGGGTAACTCTAATTCGCCAAGCAAATCGCCATCACTGGTTTTCTTCCATCTCGTCATCGAACGATAAGTTCCATCCTTTGAGGCATAGGCATGAGCAGCTGCTTCTATGGCTCTAAAGTCTTGTCCAGTTGCAATGGCGAGTGCATCTATTCCATTCATTATACCTTTATTATGAGTAACTGCACGATATACGTCAGAATAAGCAAAGCTATATGAATAAAGAATCCGATCAACGATATGTTCTCCACCAAGATCCTCCTTATGAAATACGGCATTACACCTGACAAGTCGTCTCGTCGCGTAATTGGATAGAACCCTCACCACTGCTTTACCATCTGTTATTTGTTCCAACGCTGGAGAAATTGCTTCACACATAGTGTTTATTGCATTTGCACCCATTGCATCCTTCGTGTTTACAATGATCTCTACAATAAGCATCTTGCCTGCACCACTATTAATCAAATCGTCTAACCATTTCACGTTAATATCAGTCGCCTTCACTGACTTACCAGTGTTATTTGCGATTGATAGCAGTTTTACCTTGTTTGATAATACCTTTAACCCTGACTCTGGAAAAGAAACAGATACAAGTTGCACCTGACCTATCATTATTGCCTCATTTGCATAAGCTCTAAATCCACCTGAATTTCTTGCAATTTTGGCCGCCTTACTACATGCGGCTATGACCGAGGGTTCTTCAGTAGCCAGCGGTACAATGTATTCTTTACCATTGATCAGAAAATCCGTTGCAATACCGAGAGGTATTGATATTGTTCCAATTGCATTTTCTATCATCCCATTTATCATGTCGAAATTAATG
>JANWJI010000048.1 GCA_025449515.1 Nitrososphaeraceae archaeon
GCTTCGTAGAATTCCTTTGCGTTTTTGGGGTCATTTGCCACTATTTCAAAATGTATAACTCTTGGCATAATAATAGAGGTCTTGAAGTAATTATTTAAGTTAGATGCTCCTTGAATAGCTTGCTTGTAGCATAATAGTATCTTAAATGGCCGTAGGACAGATGAAGGGAATAATAATTGAAACAAACAGAAAAATTTGAGTCAAGTCAAAGGTCTTATTCACCTGGTGATGTGCAGTAAATATTTAGGCCCAAAGCCAGCATAATGATTATTTGCTGCTACTATTGCTAGGCTAAGTCTGTCTCCTCGCTCTTCTCTGGCTCTCTTCAGAAATCTAGCCCATTTTTTCATCTCTGAAACCCTATCTTTTTGTATCCTGCCAAAATCTTTTTCTTGTATAGTTCTGTCTCCAATGAACCTTATGTAGAGAAAGTCTGTAGTAACTATTGGAGGAGTTCTTATTCCATCAAGTTGACTCCAGACCATACACATATTGTTATTTGCAAAAAAGCTATAAGCAAGGTCTTGAAACCACGAACTGTCTCTAACTTCTACTGCATATCTGAATCTTTTATCTAATTCAGGTATGATATCTCTTAGACCATGCATGCCTTCAACTATACCCATCGAAGGTGGTAACTGTATCAATAATGCCAAGATCTTGTCTTCAAGGTAAATCATGGAAGAAAAAAACAATTCCAGTTCTTTTTCTACATCTTTCAGTCGTTTATCATGAGTTATAACTTTTGGAAATTTAGCGGTAAATCTAAAATGATTAGGAGTCTTTTTGCACCAGTTCTTTACCATAAATGCATTAGGAATCCTGTAAAAAGAAGAATTTATTTCCACAAAATCAAACACGTGGGAATAGTAACTTAACCATCTGGAATTATCTAGATTGTGAGGATAAAATGGTCCTTGCCAAGCTGAATAGCTCCATCCAGAGCAGCCAATGTGGTAGTCCAAGTGTTTGATGCTATACTAAAATGCCACGGTTTTGATAAGGTTTGTGAAATTTTTGTAGTCGTTTAGTTGAAAGTTTTGCAAGTCTTGTTAATTCGTATCCGATGAGATAAAAGCCGACAAAGACATGAGGTTTGGAGCTAAAGAAGAAAAATTCAACAATATGCAATCTACGCTAGAGAAATTAATTCCAGGTCTTTCTAATGCAACAGATCAGAAGCAGACCACAACATTAGCCACAAATCTGTTTAATTCTGGCGTTCTCAAAATCGGGCATGTATGTCGTTTCGTTTCTATTAATTTTTTGTATAATCAGAACAAAATGTTTACATTCAAGATTTAGTCTATTATTCTATGCCTATCATAACGATCTCCACTTACAGTGGTAGAACACAACGAGAGAAGGACAGGTTGGCAGAAGCAATTACAGATGACATTATGAAGATACTTGGTGTAGACAAAAAGGATGTAATAATAGTGTTTCACGAGTCACCCCACGGAAATTGGTATGCAGAAGGTATTAGACTCTGAATCACGTATATTGATTAAGGCTTAATTTAATGCAGTATGGAATGATAACATAGAGTCGATGTCTGCTTTCCATTAATAGTCCTGCAAAATCCATATTAACTCTAAAAATATGTTAGCGCACCAATTCAGAGAGTTTACTGATCACAGATTAATTGGGATTAGAAAATGTGGAGCGTGATTGCGCTTAAGGATAAAGATATTTTAAAGAAGCGATAAATTTATTCTGTTCCAAGTATTGTGAGTCTACGGATGTCCTTTGAAAGGCATTTTCTATTTAAGTCAGAAAGGGGCAATTGAGTGGAGTTATTAATAAGATCAATACGCCGATCCGGTCTTTCCATTGAAGACAGAAAGGGCAGGAGGCAATGAAATTGCTAAAGATAAGTCAGAAGAATTCAACCATGAATTAGTAGACATCAACAAATCGAAAATGCTCTGATGACTGCTCTTGTTAGTATTAAACTTAAGGAGTCAACTAAAAAATCCTCAAAGATTTAGATTTATAGAAAACATCTTTAGCTATCCCACTCTCTTAAATATTAGGAATCCACCTTTAACATCGATATCGTCACAAATCCCACTGGCCCCATCAAGTACATGGGTTCAAATAGTGAAAAGATATCATTAACGGGCAATAGCTCCGACAGAAGTTGGACCGATTGCTAAAAAGAACCGTAGCATATCGAGAAAAATGATTTGGAGATTAGTGATTGTTTATCTAGATATAACCATTAGTTAAATGAGTTTATATTATTTCAGTCAACTACTATAATAATTGATTAACCAAATAAAATCATTTAAGAAAAGAACCGTAGTGATAGTAGTTCTTGCATCTTTGGCTGTTATAATTCCTGTTGCATATTTAATTCATCCCCCTCTACTGCTTTAGCAGCTCCTTCTATAACAAAAGATCCAAACTTGAAAGTTGGGACCCTAGTTACTGGATTATCTTCTCCTACTAGTCTAGCTTTTATTGATAATAACAACATCTTGGTCTTAGAAAAAGGGGGTCAAGTACGTCTTGTGTCAAATGGGGTACTACAAAGCAGGCCAGTCTTGCAAGTATCTGTTGCTACAGAAAGTGAGCGAGGTTTGCTTGGAATTGCTGTTCTGAATAATACAAAGACAGGTACTAGTCCCACTGCGGCCAATATCAACAAGTTCGTATTTCTATACTATACTGATTCCAAAGGTGGAGATTTAAGAAATAGGGTTTATAGATATGAATGGAATGTACAAAACCACAATCTTACCAATCCTACTTTGTTATTAGACCTTCCAGTACTTCCAGGTCCCAATCATGATGGAGGGAAACTGGTTATTGGTCCAGACCATTATCTTTATGCAGTAATAGGAGATCTTAACCATAGAGGTAAGCTTCAAAATATTAAAAATGGTCCTGATCCTGATAATACTTCCGTTATACTCAGAGTGAACCTTAATAACGGTTCAGCAGCCAAGAACAATCCTTTCATAAATGATGCTAATATTGCGATGCACAAATACTATGCATACGGTGTAAGAAATAGCTTTGGAATTACATTTGATCCAATAACTCATAATTTATGGCAAACCGAAAATGGACCTGATATATGATGAAATTAATGTAGTAAAACCAGGCTTTAATAGTGGATGGATTCAAGTTATGGGTCCGCTATCAAGAACTGCAGGTGTTAGCACAGATCAATTAGTCAATTTTCCTGGCTCTCATTATGCAGATCCTGTATTTAGCTGGAAAAATCCTGTTGCAGTTACAGATATAGAATTTATGAAATCATCGGTGCTGGGAGAGAAGTACAAAAACAATATTTTCGTTGGCGATTATAATAACGGTAATTTATATTATTTTGAAGTAAACAATACAAGAACAGGAATCAAACTTGATATCAGTCAACAGCATGCTGGACTGTCTGGTTTAGTGGTAGACAGTAGCAATCAGCTATCTGCAGTAACATTTGGTACTGGTTTTGATGGAATTACTGATATAAAGACTGGACCAACAGATGGCTTTCTATATATTTTATCAATCGGTAATGGAAATATCTACAAAATTATACCATCCAGCAAATGATCTATATAATATCATTAGTGCGAAGCAAGCGAAATCATATAAGCTTTTGAAATTACATTCTATTTGTTTCCTGTCTAGAACTTCAAGTTGTTTCGCCTGAATTTATTATTACGTAATTCTACTTTGGCAAGCTCTTTTTTTAGCAAAATCAATGAAAAAAAATATTACCTGTCTGTGGTGGCATATATCAGGTCCGATAGATAATTTCGCATATTTTCTTCTCTTCTCAATTCTGTTCTTTCGGTGTAATGCTGTGAAGCATGAGTTATCTTTCGTAAATCCTGTCGAATCTATATATTCCTGCAAAGATATGCTTGGCACCGCTAATTACAATGAAGGACGAAATTATCTTCTCAAGCAATGAATTGTTGATTCAGTCTGTATGGGCGTTACAATATTTCTTATCGTAGTGGCTCCCTTTGCTATCATGATGTTGTCCAGGGCTGTCGTAGTTTACGGTGGAAGTACATTTTTAAGAATCTTTAGAGTTAAAATCCCACTCCAATGGCAAAATATCCTTACACTTGGAGGGTTAAGAGGAGGCATGGCAGTTGCATTAGTTCTCCCACTTTCTGCAAAATATGAATTCAAGGTACTATTCATTAGTTTGATTATACCTTTAATTGCGATTAACTTGGTAGTAAATCCTATCTTATTAAATCAGTATCTGAAGAAATCAAGCATAACTTGATATTGTAGCTCTAATGAAAATAATGTATATTCTGACTCTCATTTCAGAAATTAATGACTTGTGGCTATCTAGTCCCAATTGTAATAGATGATGGTAAAGTCTTGACAAAATAGTTGGGCTTCTGGTATGAACACTTAAAATCCATTTAGTTTATTTGACTTCACGATATTTTTGATATTCCCTTTTTAAGATCATCAAAATTCAAAACCCAATACTGGGATGGACCGATCCTTGAAATAATCGTTCGGCCAACCCAGGTATCCCTACAATTAACTATCTTATGTTCTCTCCCTATCCAAATAACATCCATAGCACAATCCTGACTACTCCATCACGCAAAAATTTTTGTGTTGGCTGAGAATTTAATGCAGAGATCCTGAGTGGTATGGATTCTGGGCTGACTCCTTGCATTTATATTTTCTATGCCTGTCGGATGTAGTAATCCAAAACCAAGTTTACCGATATCAGCATCAGCAGAGTCACTAGCATTTGCAAAATTCCGTGGGTCTATTACTACATTTTATGCCTGTTCTGCACACATGATAGATTTAACCGACTACCTTGTTCCAGTGCCAGGAAATTGTAACAGGCATTTACGTACCAACTAATTCTTTCTTAGTGCAAAGAATATGAAAGTGTAATCAAGGCAAGTATCGTTCCAATGGACAACTTTGTCTCCGTGCGTGAAATCTATTGGCTCGGTAAGAAGGAAACCGTTGCGCTCTGCAATGCCAATTACGTCTTCCTCTATTTCTCTCCTGCTGAAAATAGTATCAGGCGAATTCCTAGGATTAACGTCCGTATTTATTAGATTGGGTATCTTCTCAGGCCAGTAGTCTGTCGATGTCAAAAGGGAACCATCCTTTTTTAATATTCTATTCATTTCTTTGAAATAGTTTTGGATATTAATACCATGCTCGATTACCGATAGTGACGTAACGAAATCAAATGTATTGTTTTGAAATTCGGTTTTTTCTAGATCTTGAATTGTAATATCAAAATTCTTATAGGTTTCGACTGTGGATGACATTCCTTTATTTAGAAACAAATCACACCCGTATAGGTTTATGAAACCGAGTCTACTTAGCAGAGGCAAAATCGGAGAACCATTACATCCCACATCTAGTACAAAAGCGCTTGTGTCTGATTGCTTTATTATATCAACCATCTTATGTGTGTCCCATGACTTTACTCTATCTTGGTGTGGAAATAGGCCTAGAGAACGCAGACAATCGATTGCGTGATATATTTCAAAGGAGTTTTTAAGAACTGAATTATGTCCCATAATTTCAAAGCACTTTACGAAGTAATTTAACTTTACGAACCGGCAGCACGACTTTAACAAGACTTTGATATTCTAATGACAACGTCAATGATAAACCCTCAAGCGGATTGTACTTGCAAAAAGTAAAGCAAATCTAAATGGAGAGAGATCAGACTGACATTATCTCAAAAGACCATTCGCCCTTAATTTTCCACGTGAATGAATCGTTGTACAAAATAATCTTATCAAGTACATTAAAAAAGCAACTAACACAATATCAGATCCTAGCTTTTTGACACGAATTCAAAACCAAGAAATCAACTAACAGATAATTGGACCAAAGGAATGGCAAAAAACAGCCTGGGGCATCTTGAAGATTGCACTCAAGTAAGAGAAAAGTACTTTGCGCAACCAAAAGATATTTTTGCTGATACAGAACACATCAGAAAATAGATCAAACACTCATCTAGAAATTTGATTGAAATCACAATATGGATTAGGACATTGCTCCAAGAATATCTCAAAAAACATACTGCTTACCAAGATCCAAAAGACACCGAAGGCGTTATATTATCAGAAGCCTGGCATGCATTTGGAGTCTACTTAGAAAACATTAAAGGATAGGCATAGAAGACATTGGCGCGCCTGGATCAGTATGGTAAAACACGCCAAAAAATGCTTCAAACATAGCGCAGCTACAAAATCAACAATACCAGACATTCTAGGCAAATTCAGAGATTTAGCATGCTGCCTAACAGAAATCAGGCAATAAACAGGTATATTAATAGACCTCCACGATTACTTACCTACTGCTAGTGTCCTTTGTAAAAGATTTAAAATAATCTGCAAGTTCGTATCTTTGTCATGTTTATAATCTCATTATAACTGTTTTGTTAATAACATTCCCCTGGCTGCTACCATTCATAGGGAAAATATGGTTTCGACTTTAGTACTACTGATAAAGCACTAGCTATGGTTCTCTTAAGCAAACCATAGCTCTATACAATACCATATGAACAGCAGCAAAATTAAAGAGATAACGTATCATATCATCGATATTCGAATAATTGGCATCATCCTTTAAGCTAAATTGTTAGCCATGTCTAACAAAGCCTACTACGAGCGATCAGAAATCCTTTGCAGACACATATCATAAAGTTTGTCGAGAGTTTCAGGATCTATGCATTCTAGACACCTGAGATTAGTATACTGATCAAGGATTATTCTGCCGATTTCAGATGTGGATTTTAATAAAGTGCTAGGTATTGGCCCATTGCAAAAACTACATCTCAACTTAACAATGCCGCGCGGCAAAGTTTCTGTCGGATCGATCATCGACAGATTTAACCTCGATACCCATTCATGCTCACTTTTTAGTCGTAAAAGCTCATAAATATCCTCGTTCTGCAAATGGCCCTCCTTATGGTACTTCTCAATGAAAAGCTTAAGTTCTGCCTGCGGCTCTAGATAACTATAACAATCGGTTATGATATCCTTCAAGAGTGCATCGACGTCTATACCGGATAACCTCAAAAATCTGTGGTATTCAAATTCTACAATATCCGGATGATAGCCATAGTACGCAATTACGTCAACAGGTTTTTTTCCTGCATTAAACTCAGCATACAATGTTTTCAGGTCTACTGATTCCATTTTTGGTATATTTAAGAATTGATCTGGCTTACTATTAAGATGAAAACCGTCGACTCGTATCATTCGAGCTTGGCTATTCGATACGGAAATATCTCTAGTACCCTGTCCTCCGATCTGGTCGCTCCCCTGAAGAAATATGGATGTCTCGTCCTTCCTTTTTGCTAGTTCTGTGGTCCCTCTACTTACAACAAGGCCTGTTACTGTTGTAGTTTTCCTATATCTACTTGTTTCCTTCCAGACGTATTCTATAGTAGTACCAACCATAGAAGCTATCTGATCTGGAGTATATTTGCCATCCGATACTAGCGCCCATATGCGTTGCTTTTTGTTTGTTCCATTAGATGGTAAGTTACTCGGTCTCAATTTACTATCATAGGTAAAGTTCGTATGCCAAGTTATTAAGTTATTTTATGATGTACGCGACGTCTATCTGTACACTTACCATCTTACCTTCTACTTACTCCCTTACCAACAGCAATACAGGTTGGTGTCAGATTCCCTATGAGGGTATCCTCCAAAGATTTACTTGTTATAACTAATTACAACTTATCTCAGCTGACACGCTTCGTATAATCACCCGGCAATCAAACATTTCATAACTTATACCTTCGTACTGTCTTGATGAGAGCAATACCAAATGCTGCAACATCATGAAGACGTGGGTGCTCTTTCGGTGCAGAAACAATGGTTCCTTGAATTTGCTAAGATACTTTTCTCATATGGAGAATGGATGTTATGATGGTGCAGTCTCAAGAATCTACGTGCCTGTGGATACCATGTACCACCATCAGTTGAAACAGGATGTTGTTCTCCATATCTTTTTACAAGATATAATATAAAAGGTTCTGCAACAAACATGTTTCACTGAATTAGTATGGTTAATTTCTACCTCAATCAGAATAATTTGCTCTGTTATAACGATCTTTAAGCCACCAATATAGCTTTGCTATGCAATAATACCTACTCAGATATATGGCTGCTTATTGTTCAAACTTGTGGGTATCGTTATCATCGCTAACCAATTTATGCTCCCATGATAAGTGTTTCTGAATGTAGCGTATTTTTTATAAATATTAGATACTATTTCTCCAGTCCCTTATTTTTCATGTATAAGGTTGGAACTAGTTATAATTTCTTTATGGATACACTTCTGTTGTCAGGAAATGTATCCCATGTCCGTAACCTCTAATGTCATCTATATTAGGAAGCATAACAATAGATAATAGATTAGAATTCTGTCTGGAGTGTGATTGTGCTAAATTCGTACGTATTTAACATCTGTAGATGTAAACATCCCAAATTGTATCATATGTCCACTTCAATCACAATTGTAAGAACTGGAAAAATTCTGCCACTTGAATTCTGTCTGGAGTGTGATTGTGCTAAATTCGTAGAGATAGTACAAGAAGAAGAACAGAAATGAATGAATGAATTATGGTGTTTTAGAAACCCCGAAACTATGGTATTATATTATTATTTGTTGGCAGTGATGACGGTGTGACTTCTGATGAGTCCCTTTTGTAGGCTTTCTTCAGCCATATCGGAGTTATGACTAGTGAGTGCTACCATGATAATTATAGCGGTATAGATATCAGACGTTAAAGCCCCGGATGTTATGCCTACTCCTGCTACAATTAGACCAACTTCTCCTCTTGAAATCATACCTATACCCACCCTCATAGCTTTATGCTTGTCTTTTAGGAATAGCATCGAGGGGAGTCCGCAACCTACAAGTTTTGTTATTACCGCGATTCCTACCACCATAACAGATAAATACAAAACATTCATGTTAACTCCACGAAGATCTACCTGAGCACCAATAATAGCAAAAAATAATGGAGCAAAGATTATTCCTAATTTGTCTACATACTCTTCAATCTTGTTAATTACTCTGGTACTTGCAACAGCCATGCCAACAGCAAAGGCTCCTACAATTGGTGATAGACCCACAAATGCTGCAATACCTGCTGCTCCAAAAAATGAGGCTGTAACTATACCTTCTACGCTTCCTTTCGACTTCCATAGGTTTTCAACATGAAGTAACCTTGGTACTAGTAGGACTGCTCCAGCCAAGAGAGCGCCAAATAGCCCTAATATTTTCAAGATGAGGAATGTGATACTGGTAATTTTCTGGTGTTGTATTACCTGTTTGGACCATCGTTGTAACTACTGATAGAACTGCTATTGCAAGGATATCATCAACTATAGCAGCACCCAGAATTAGCCTTGCCTCTTTTGATTGCATTTTGCCTAATTCTGTCAACACCTGAATCGATATGGCAATGCTTGTTGCAGTCAAAGCAGTAGCAACAAGCATAGATTCTAAGGGGTGTAGACCAAACATATTAAACACAAAATAGCCTGCGAAGAATGGTACGATAACACCTAGAGAGCCTACGGTAAATGAGGCAGCACCACCTCTTAGAAATTCTCTAGGTGTAATTTCAAGACCTGCTATAAACAGAATTACAATAGCAGATAACTCTCCTATACTACGTATGGTTTCATCTAAAATCACTATCGGCTTTCCATAAAATGATAGAATACTCCCTAAAGCAAATGGACCTACGATTATACCTGCTAATAACTCGCCTAATACAACAGGTAGTTTTAGTCTATGAAAGATCTCTGCAAATACCTTGGCAGTAAATAATAATATTCCAAGCGATATTACTATATGAAGAAATAAGGGATTCTCTACGGAAGTCATAAATCTTACATATCCTCATTTACTTTTCACTGGAATAAGATGCAACTGAATTATTTTCATCGTCTGATCGCATATTTCAGTCTTTGGTATCATGGTGTTATTTAACTAATATCAATTAATCCTTCCAAATCTGGATGGCCGGTCTGATCTGATCTGATCCGACATGGGTATGTCTGGTTGAGACACGGCTAGTTAGAGGTTAACCATATATCAATTGTCTAATTGTTGTATTACTATCATGGGGTTGATCATGTTTGTCGTTTTCATCGATAGCCGTACCCCTCGCGTTATTTTCTTCCGCTAAATTATCGTAAACCTCTATCAGTTTATCCATTACTGCATATACAATTTGGATAAGACCTTTTAGTGCGGCCACATCTTTATCAATCACTTTTACGTCTCTATTTGTAGCGGCGTTAGGAGTCTTCATCAAGCCTAGAGCATGTATTAATCGATCTTCAAGTAGTACAGTAGACCTTGTAGCGAGTATCTCATCCATAGTTAGAGCATCTGGTCCCAAATGTGATATCGCAGCAAATTGTCTAAATGCGGGGTGTGTCATTTTTCGATCAGTTAGTCATGGATGAAAGGTAGTTTTTCCTTGCTTCGTCTATCCTTCCTTTTTCTCTTCTATGTCTCTTTGCTGTTCCTCCTTATCTTGTACTCGTCCTCTTCTCTTAATCATTGCTACATCAGACTCAAGAAGTAGATCCGAAAACCAGTCACCCATAACTTTTAACTTCTTTTTTGTTGTTGGTAAGTTAGATAAATAATATGTGCGCCAAAGCCACCATGCTATAAATCCATGTATCTTTATTTTTCCAAATAATATTGCAACACCAGTTCTTTTTCCAATTTCTGCCATCATTCCCTTGGTTTTGTAATCGAACTTTATCTTCTTTTTATTATTATTATTATTATTATGTTTTCCTTTTTCGTTTATAGCATAAATTATGTTCTTTGCAGCAACCTTTCCCTCCCTTATGGCATGCTGAGCTGTTGGAGGGTAAGGCTTTCCTGTGTGTGGGTCTGTTATAGAAGCGCAGTCGCCAAGCGCATATACTTCCCCCTCATACCCAGAGACTTCCAAGTAGCTGTTAGCTATAATTCTATGTCCTTTGTCATGCTCGCATGGAAGATTTGCAATCAATTTAGAAGGAGTTACACCAGCAGACCAAACTAGCGTATAGCAAGGAATTGTGGTACCGTTATCCAATATTGCACTAGTTGGAGTTGCTCCTTTAACCTGGTGATTCATTATGAATTCTACTCCGCTTCCTTTTAGTTTTTGTAACGCAAATTTACCTAACTCTTCATCTACTTGTTCTAATATTTTGTCAGTAGCACTGATAAGTATGACTTTAACATCTGTCATGTAGATATTCTTATAGTATTTTTCAATACTATCACGTACAAAATGATTCA
>JANWJI010000049.1 GCA_025449515.1 Nitrososphaeraceae archaeon
GCTATCGCAAAAAAGTACAAGGCTGAAAATGCAGGTAACAGTGTGTGCATACTAGAGCGAGGTCAATGGTGGATTAGTGATGAGATCGCTGCTTCAGATTCGTATCGAACATTTCTAGTTAATAACAATATGCCATTTGGCACCTGGGCTTATCCAAATGACATCAGAGGTATGATGGCTGCCATCGGTAATTCTAGATTCATCAATAGAATTCAAGGATTATATGATTTTAAACAGTTACGAAATGTCAATATAATAGCTGGAAGTGGTATAGGAGGTGGTTCGTTAGTGTATTTTAATGTAACCGAAAAACCCGCACCTACGGTCTATCAGAATTGGCCCACCGAATCCGATGGCAATATTTCTTTAAACGAGTTTTACCCTCTAGCAGAAAAATTAATTGGAGTTAATCCTATCTCAACTACTACCGGATTAGGAGATCAACCCTTGCCAAAAGTCACCGTATTTCAAGATGCGGCTAAGCAAATAGGTGACAACAAGATCATGAACATAACTGATTTGAACGCAAGATTATCAATATCAGATATTTCTAGAGGCGTTTTTAATCCTTCCACTGGACATCCTAATCAACAAGAGATTGTAAAATATAGCAATCCTCTAGAAACAAATATTTGTGAGCGGCATGGGAGATGCGGACTTGGTTGTATAGCTGACGCAAGACATACTTTAAATAAAGAGATCTTTAATGCTATAGACAATCTAAAATTACCAATAGATGTACATCCTTTGTGCGAGGTAGTAGAAATAGAAGAATTGCCGCCTGGACAAGAGCACAAATATGCTATAAGATTCATTGATTATAGAGATGCTATTGATGATGCTGATTTCTCAAACACTCGGGAATTAAGTGAAGAGGACACAGGAAGACTAACAAAAATAATAAAAACAAATAGGGTAGTGCTTGCCGCGGGCACTTTAGGTTCAGTCGAACTTTTACTAAAATCAAAGAAATTGGAACTTAGTCACATGCTAGGAAAAGGATTCTCTACAAATGGAGATTTATTTGGAATAGTAAATCCAACAAAATACAATGTTGATGCCAGCAAGGGTCCGACTATAACGTCCATCGCTAGGTTCAAAGATGATAATGGCGAATTTGCTTTCTCAATAGAAGATGTTGGAATTCCGCAGATGTTTGCGGAAGTGTTTGATACCATATTTGATAAATTGAGAAAACTAAAGGGTGATATACCATCAGCTCCATTTATTCCAAGTAAATCTTTCCTTACACTATTTTCGGAAATGTTTCTCAATAACATTGACATAAATGATCCACATATGCAAAATCTTTTAACTGCTTTGACACATGATATTAATAATATTGCGATATTGTCCAATTTAAGTAATCTCTATTCTAGTTTCTTGCACATTTTTTCAAATAAAATAAACTCAACGCCTGAAGAACGTGTTTCAAACGTGCTAATATTATTTGGTATGGGCAGAGACATAAATACCACAGCTAAACTAATTCTAGGAAATAAAAATAATATTGCGCTAGATAGTGACTACAATCTAGATCAGCCTGCATATGATATGATGTTGAATGGCATGAAGATGTTTGCTCATAAAATAGGCAAAGAAGCACTTGATAGCCTTATTATTCCCTTATGGGATATTAAATCCAGAAGACAAATCACAGCTCATCCGGTAGGTGGATGTTCAATGGGTCAGGACGTCTCTAATGGAGTGGTTGACAGCTTTGGAAGAGTATTCAGAGGAAAAACTGGAAATCAAGTTTATGACAACTTATATGTTGCTGACGGATCTATAATACCGACTTCATTGGGTATCAATCCTTCGCTAACAATAACTGCTTTAGCATACAGAATAGCATTCTATATTGTAGATAGGAACAAAGAGTATCTTCCATAAAAAAATAATATGAAAGACTACAAATTCGTACCCTCTGTATCTTCTAGTTATCGGAAATTTAAAAACGATTCGAAATAATTAGCCGAAATTGTGGTGTTTAATTATTTTCTATTTTACTAAAGTCAAAGATAGAGAAGAGAATCCCATTTGAGTTATGTCAAGTTCTACTCAAAACGAAACGCAGGCAGAAACTATTATCCTCATTTCCATGTTCAATACTCAAAAAGCTAGGGCCAAAAATCAACGGGGTTTTTGTCCATTGTGAGCACCACTTTCCTATCATAAAGTCATTTTTAACAATCTTTACTTCGTCATGCCAAATTAGGAAATGTCAATATGTATATGGTACGCGAATGACAGTTAAACTTTATGCAAGAACCAGATATACTTTGTCTTCTAATCTGCTTCTACCTTGGAAAATACATTATTTTGGGTCCAACTGCTACCGATTCTATAGGAAGATTAGCGGAGCCTACGATTTTTTCTGCGATTCTAAATACGATAGCCGCAATTGTCAATGTTGAATTAATTCCCACTGAGGTTGGTACTATTCCTCCATCAGCTATGTAAAAATCTGGGTATACCTCTGTTAAAGTAGCTCCATTACCTTTGTATACCCTTCCAAAGCTGTCAACCACTCCGTGATCTCTGTCTTTTCCCATTGAACAACCGCCCAGATTATGAAGCACGATGGTGGAACTACCATTAATGTCCGCCGGATCCCAAAGTGGAGTAGAGAAGCTAGATGTACCGTCTTTTCCTATCTGTCTTGCAATACGCTCCATGGAATTTCTCATTCTAGTAAACAGGGGAACAAGATTATCTAGATCAAAATCTACATCTAATACATTTAATGCATTCATATCCCGATTTGGATTATTTTTCCATGAATCTTGAAGTTTAATTGTACCGTCAGAGGAATCTGTACCCATACCAGAAAGTAATAATAGATTGCTGAGATCTTGTTCAGAGATTTGTACGGAAAGACTGGTATTTGAAATAGGAATAGGCAATGGATTCTGCGTTATCATACTTATAATCGGTTGAACTGATCCTAATCCTGCAAAACCTAATAGTTGTTTTAGTAAAGAGCCTTGTGTTAACAATCGAGAAATTCCTGAAAACATCTTGGGTATGCTGCTATCTTCAATTGTATAAATAAAGTTAGAACCTTCATTGAATTTAATTGCACAAGTAATTATGGGGCCTCTCGTGGCATGTATATCTGTCTTGGTCGGGTGTATAACACCTAGCAAATCACCATTAGTTGAATAACCGCTACCAATCATTTTGCTAAGGTTCAGTCTTTGACCAGTATTACGCGTGCTGTTTAGAGATTTGAACAAAATTTCAATAGTTCCTAGCGCTCCAGCGGCTAGGATGAGTTTTTTACACTCGATTACCTTATTCCTGCCATCATCTACCAATCTAAATAATTTTAGGTCGAGTTTGATTGATTGTGATCCAGTATTCCACGTGAAACTTGTTTGCTTCCAATCTCTAGCACCATAATCTCTATAATAGACTCCATAGTTATATGGACTTCCTGGATTTGTTAAAGGCTCTATATCATAGACTTCAGCTAAAGCACGAACATCAAAATGCTTCTTTTTTGTCTGATTGTCTAGATAGTCGAATATTTTCTTGTTGATTGTATGGCGTGCGCCAGGGATACAGCCTAGATTGCATCTTCCTTGACGTTCACATGTATTCGGCTCTGCAAGATATTTTCGAAACATAATAGCTAATTTCTCTTGTGTCTGAGGGTTTGTTTGAATTGAGGCCAAAGTCGATGGAAATGAATCCCATTTCATGAATATTGATCTCTCATCTTTTCTGTAAGGAATATCAGTTATTGCAAGATCTGCAGCATAGATATCTTCGACAAAAGGATCTTGGTCAGGATCGGCAGCGTCAAAAATAGATTTGTTCTTCACTATTGTGGGAGTCTGATTTTTTATCACCTTTGCTGCATCTTCAAAGACCTTGGTTTTTGGAAGCTTAACTGTACTAAGAGCAGTATTAGTTGAAATTTTATTAACTCCCAGAAAACCCCTTGCCATGTCAAAATATTTAGCCAAGTTAGCATAATTGATTTCTAGATTTAATCTTGTGTCCCAGGCATTTACTACGTCGCTATCTGGTTCTTCAAGAACATTGGAATATACTAATGAACCTCCACCCACTCCACTACCTGCGATAGTTTGGACTTTCTTAGATATCCTAAAATCGTATAATCCACGCCTATCAACTACACGAAACGAATTCAAAAATTGGTTTAATCCACTGATATCGTCAGGATATGGCCATGTTCGGTAATGGATATCATTCGATTCCAGATACTCCCTTAATCCCTTATCAGGATTGGTTTTCTTCTGAAATTCATTAGAGCTAGGACTTGACGGCAGTTCATGGCTTACCCACCATTGTCCTCTTTCTAATACTACAACCATTCGCTTATCAGAATCAGGTAGACTTTGATCTTCAGCTGCATATTGATTTACAAGAGATAATGATAAGATTGTACCTCCGAAGCCAGAACCTACAACTAAAGCCTCACATTGATTCTTTTCATTCGAATTATCGTACGGTATAAAAGGTGTACTTATAACTGCCGTTTCGTGAATGAGATTTCCATCTGGATCAAAAACCTTTGCGTATAGATCGGGTTCGTTAAGAACAGATTCCCAAAATTCGTCGGGTTTTTTAAAATCATTTTTTGAGAAATCTATCCTAAATGTTCCGTCATCGAGTGTTACTGCACTACCTAAAGGATCGTCTCCAAAAATATCAAAGGGGGGATCTTTGTCATAGATTTTTATTGTGTAATTTGAAAGTGGTGCATTAGTAGTGCTTGTATCAGTCAGTGTTCCCTTTAATGTAAATGACATTAGCATTGACGATTCAAGTTAGTATAAAAACTTATTGTCTTTTCTTCATGCCTTGTTCACCTAACGATAAACCTATAGCTTGAAGATGTCTTATTCAGTCTGTGTTTACTAATTATCAACTAGGCAATTAGAAGTGATTGATAGCTTTTTCAAGGGAGATTCTGATAAGGAACAATACGCATTTGAAGCGTTTGGTCAAGGGATACTTTATGACGATAGAAGAGGGCCAGGTCAAAAATTACATAAAATGGACGGAGATCCTCCTGAACCACTTGTGGGTTACGTACGTTGGCATGCTTTTAGTCGCGCTGCGATATTACTGGGAGAGGAAGCTACTAGATGGCTTCGTATGGATAGAGTAATTGGACTTGCTTGGGATATACAGTTACAATCAAAAATTGTAGAAGATAATCCTAACAATCCCGGACTATCACCAGACAAGATCATTCAGCTACGGAAAATGTGGCTGTCTAAGGAGATTGACGAATTAGATGACGCTTTTGATCGAGGCTTTCAGACATAGTACAGTATAAACAGTTACTAGACATAGGCATAGTTTGTTACCAAAACAAGTGCTAAATTAACCTTGAAGTTAAGTTGGAATTTAAACATCGCTAAATGGCTAAACCAAGGATTTTAGAATATGCCTTCAATTATATATGTGATAAACAGCGATGACCGATTTGTAATAGCTTTGAATTTATTAAACAACAAATGCATCGATTGAGCTGCGGTCAGCTCTACTAATTTTAGAAAAATCTGTCGGCATATGACTAAATTCATCGGCTGGCTCAAGCAACTCAATAATGAAAACATGCACGACTGAACACAAGAATTTGTACATTACCAGCCGTTACGCTTTCGTACATTGAATATATGTTCATATATCTTGTATTAACAAGGCTTGTTATAGGGATTTTTATCCTTAATGCCTATATCATGAATGTTCTTGAGTAAATAGATGAGCGTTTAGGAGTATTGTTTATGGCATAAAAATGCAATATATCTAGATACAAAAAATATATGCATATAAAATTCCATAGTCTAGGCCCAAAAGATTGTAACAAACCCCAAACAGCTCAAAAAGATACAAGCATAAATCTAATTTAAGATTATTTGTTGGTCAATATTGATATATGCATCATGAACAGACTTGCACATCCAAAGGCTCAGTTCCGTTCCAGACTTTCCGAAACCTAGGACGATAAATACATCCTCTCAGCACAAATAGCCTCATAGCTCTTAATTGCAAATATCAAGTTGCCTTGTGAAACAGTCAATATCTCAAGTGGCAATTGTCCATAGCATTTTCGACCAAATGGAAATTACCCAAATAAAGTCAAAGCATTTGATTGGTACTAGCAGTCCAACTGTCAATAAAGCTGAAGGTGAGGATGAAGGTGAAGCACTCCTATCATTTTTCATCTCTATCGAATCATCCAAATCTAAGAGTATAGAACACTTGTGAATGATCTATCTGCAAATAAATCATTAAATTATACAATAAACATTAGTAATAGTTTAATCTACTCATAAATTTTTGGTGCACAAATCTTATTTCATCGGAAAGCATATTTAAGGTCTTAGTAGGCCGATTATTCAGAATAGTGAGAACGTTTATCTCAAGATACTTGCGAAGGATGGCTTCAGAAAAGGCCGAATTATTCCGAAAAAGAGTCTATTTGATATTCCTCACTATTCATCAATTAGAGACAGGCGTAGACAAAGGTGGATGAATTGGAGGAATTGAATCAGTCACTGAAAGAGCGTGATAAAGTAAAAGATGATGCTATTGCTCCACTTTCGACTTGTGTCTTATCAGCAAAATTATAAGAGATTGAAAGAAGGCAAACGTTAACATTTTTTTAGCTTCCACACATATATGCGTAATATATACGTAATAGTTGCGTACAAAACGTGATTATAACATACGTAGTTTAAGTAGTAGATTCAAAAGGTAATGAAATTGTAGACAATATAACGATCCGCGAGCAACCATATTAGGCGGAAATACAGATAGTAATACGGTCTGCATTCATTCATAGATATTAAATATTACTGCTCATTTAATAGATCTCTTGCGTAATTAGCAGTTATGATCTATCAATGCTGTCTATTTTCACTGTATTCTTAGATTGAAATCCTGTTAGACTGCATAACTCTAAAGTTCAGTAGACCAGATATTATATCAGA
>JANWJI010000050.1 GCA_025449515.1 Nitrososphaeraceae archaeon
AACCACCTACTATCTGTTTAAACGCTTTTGTAGATGCACTGAATTATGTTAGGCAGTATAGATGATGGTGTATATGATATATTCGAAAACTACACGCACAAACTTTTTACACTTGGCGATGCTATCAAAGATGGAAATGTTACATTTGTTAATACTGCAGTAGAGACTTCGATGTATTTTACTACATCTATTAGATGGGCTATCTCTCATGATATGTGGGCATTTCACGCAAAGGATCCTGTAGATTTGATACAAAATAATAAAGACTATACACTAAAAGATGTGGCAGGCAATATAACATGTCGTATATTTGTGCTTGGAATGGAGATGGATGATGATTCGCTGGAGGACCAAAAAGGTATACGATGCTCTTAAATGTCCAAAGAAGTATGCGCTATGTACTGCAGAAATAGGAGCAGAAAATCATTGTCAAGTTGCTGCGCTATCACTATCAAATCAAAGAATATTTGATTGGCTTGATGAAGTGGTTTTCAAAAAACCTTGACAAAAATGGAAACCAAAGTTGAGATATCTATCTATATGGGGCTTATTTATGGACATTTAATTGAATAATAACTGCGTATATGAGCAAATATAGTTGGGAAAGGCCAAATAACACATTGCATAGATAAAATTGTCGAGGGTGTACTCACGTACTAGTCAATGTCGATCTGATCAGAGAGAATAATAATGCTTATTGGACTGGTGTTCTAGAGTATTCAAAAAAGAGGATGAAAACTAAATTTAAGAACTTTTTATGAGTTTGCGGAAATGATCTTTATTTTTGGATATTTCTTCGTCCCAAGCCTGCTCATTATATCCATGGACTTCAATACCGTGCTTTTTTGCATTTTCTAATATCTCTTCTTCGGTTTCACCATACATAGTATGTGTGCAAACTGGATCGCCCGCATCCTTACAGTTCAAGCTTAGAGTCATTAAAGAGTAATAATCTATCCAGGAGTTAAGCTTTACGCTCGTCTAAGAACTTTTACCGTTGAGTGTAGTACTAATCAATTTTCTAAAGATAACGGTAACTATCAGTAAAGACTGACTTAACTGAGATAAGTGGATATCGATCAGGCATAAGTCTGAGAGCTCGATAATTATGAAGGATCTTATTTAACTTCATTGTCTCATCTAATACTTCTATATATGCTTCTAACGGAACAAAACGCCACATTTTTCTATTCTGCCCAATAATATAAGTCGAAATTCTATGCGACATAGTTATTGCATGTTACTTCTGCTTGATCTTGTTATGCTATATCCCATATATCATGATCTCTACTTGACGATTGATACGTTATTTGAAATTTTGGGATTTCCTTAAATAGCTCCCTTCCCCTGAAGGGCAAAGAAAAGTTAACGTGGTTTACTTATTGTGGCAACCCATTCGGCCCAACTTATAACTCCTAGGTCTGGTCTTCTCATTTTATCATCTAGCACTGTCAGATACTCCAGCAGATGGCCATCGGGATCTCTAAAGTAAATAGCGGCAGCTGGCATCCATCCTATGACACTGGGTTCCATCGACTCTGTCCCAAAGAAAGATAGAGGCATGATCCCCTGAGCTTTTAGTTGCTGAGGCGCAGACAAGAGATCGTTAATTCCTGCCACCTCAAAGGCCACATGCAGAGTCAGACCTATAGGTGCCGTACCAACTGACCATATGCCTAGCATCGAATGTCTAGAAGAATAAGAAGGATCACCGATCCAGAAGAAAGCGGTGCCACGCTCAGGTACCTCAAAAGCGAGATGAAGGCCCACTACATCACGGTAGAAGATGATAGATCTCTGAAGATTACTTACAGTCAGATGTGTCTCAAAGAGTCCGCGTAGTGGAACGAGTCCATTCATTGTTAGATACTCATAGTATTATGTACTTAAACCCCCTGATCGTTTTTCACCACAACATCTGAACACCCTGAGGCTATTTTTACCCTGCATCATCATTGGAAAATGGTGAAAATATGGACAATCATTTATGCACGCGTCTAAATTAGATACTTTATCCAAAATGTTATATCATCGTCATCATCATTCAGAATGAGCGATATTATAGATAACTCTCGATGTTAGATCCTTTACTACTTAATCTAAATTCTTTACCTAAGAAGATATTATGATTTATGTATAACTTGTAATATATGTTCGTTTGTCATTTCTGTATCTTAAATGACTTTAGCCATTCCATATATAACTGAGTTAACTTGGGTGAGGAATCCTTAATCATGGTAAGTATTTTATGATGAAACAGTATTCGTGCTAATACTAAATCATATTCAAATGACAAATAATTCAAATACGATTCAACAATTTTATTTGCTGCTTCAATTATTGGTATAATTTGTTCTTTGGCGACTATGCCATTTTTAGAATACTCTTCAATCAAATCTACCTGATTTTTCACCAAACTATTACAAGAGCCTAGCATGCCTTCTTGTAGATTTGCGATGGCCTGTAGATATTCGAACTGCTTTTTATTTATCTTGCCATACATCATAGAACAGGTTTTAGAAAATGTTTGCAAAGCATCCTTCTCCTCACTATCAACGGTATTATTCTGATCATTACCTTTTGCTGACGACAAATGTATTCTTTTTTACCCACATACTTTTGCATTTCCATCAAGAAAAACCTTTTCATTAATTAGTTCACTGAGGAAAGCTGTCAAATGATATAACCCTATTGATGCACTCATCAAGCGAGTTTTGTTTTTGACATTCCCAATATTCTTGCAGATATAATTGTCCTAGTTGTCATTTATCCTTTCTTACCATCAAGTGACTATAAGTTCTAGATATAATCCGTCATCCGCTTCAATTTAAATAGGTAATATTGTCCATCTCTCTTTGATTTTACTTGATTAATCTGCTTAAGCTATTTCTATCCGCATTTAGGCGCAATGAACATGATGTTATTAATCTTTATGATTCTCTCTCGGGCTTAATGCAAATTACAACTGGAGGGAATATGCTCAATTTTGGATACTGGGACGACAAGACTCAAAATCCTTTGCAGGCGCAATATACACTCTCTAAAATGATTGGAGAATTTGCTTCCTTGCAGACAGCAAGAAGATTAGTAGATGTTGGGAGCGGATACTCTGCTCCGGCACTTCAATGGAAATCACAATATAGTTTTCTGAAAATGCTCTGTATAAATATAAATTTACAACAATTGAAGATTGCTGCCGCTTTGAAGTCAAATAGTCAAAGAATAGATCATGGTGTTGGATTAGTCTCTCTTAAGGGTTTAAGAAATAATAATGTATTTCACATAAATGGGACTTCTACAATGTTACCAATTAGAAGTAATTCTGTAGATAGAGTAATTGCTTTTGAATCTGCACAGCATTTTAAACCATTGATACAATTTATACATGAATCAAATAGGGTCTTAGAACGCTCCGGACTTATAGTATTAGCAATGCCAGTTATAACAAGCGCCTCTAATTTGCTGTCAATTCCACTTTTTCTAAAACTAGGAATACTATCTGTAACTTGGGCTTCCGAACATTACGAGTTAGAATACGTCAAATCAATAATTAAGACACATGGTTTCGAAATCAAAGATATCCAATATATAGGCTCAAATGTATATGGGACGTTAGCGAGTTATTATATTGAGAATAGAGAAAAATTAAAGAACATGATTGTTAGAGAATACCCAAAATTTCTTGAAACTATTCTTTATAAATCACTTTTAGAAATGAAGGCCGCTTCTCATCATGGGCTTATCGATTATATATTATTGAAGGCTGAAAAATATGATTCCGTTAATTTTAGTAATCAGCGTGCAATAGACACTTCAAATACTCATTATCAATACAGTGGTGACGCTTAGTGACTTTACTACAAAATTATATAACAGCAAACATCATCCACTAATAATTATTTTCTCAATTGATCTATTGCTATGATGTATGGCAACAGCACCATGTTCACAATGGAAAAGGGAATATGATATATGCGATATACTAAAAATCCCTGTTTCAGTTGCTTATAAGTAAAAGATACTAAAAAAAATAAGCTCAAGTCTTTTAATCGGCTCTGCAGAGTTAAGGTTTCCACTCGATATGATGATGACAAACAGATGGTGGCTTTCTCCATTCCATCTGGTGAAATCTGTGATGTAGCGATTAACTTTAACAGAAAAAGTGAAATAATCTGAAGTGGATAATCATATATCTATATGTCCAGGATTCCATAGGAAAATAGTAGTAGCTGGCATTAATCTCTATCGAATTAAATCCTTAATTTACATACCATTCTCTTTATCATCTGATAATCTGATGAACAATGCCAGAGGCTACTGCCTCAAAGACAAATGAGTCACTCTCGAAGGTCTCGGTAGGATTGAAGTTTAGCCTTATCATAACTTAGCAGAGGAAACTTATAAAAATAGAATTTGTTGTCTAAAACAAATTTTATGAAAACGCGGATCTATATAGGGCACAATTTGGACGGATCAGATTGAAAAATTCCTTTATGGTCGAGCACTATCGAGCAGGAAAATCAACATGATATGGACCATGACGTTCGTCGGCCAGGTAATATATGTTGGTCAAGTACTCACCGACAATCCATAGTCATAGGCATATATCAGGTAGCTGGTAGGCCATCAATGGATATAAATTAGCCTTTGCACTTTGCGATCTAGTTATACTTTGAATCCCGATTAATCACAAGTAATGCAAATCTGAAATGATAGGAGAATAGAAAACGAGCCCAAATAACGTTAAATACTAATATCTTGTGTATCCAGTCACGAATATCTAGTTACTCAAGCGAATCTTCATTTCCTATTGGAGATACCGATCAGTTAAGAGAATAGAACTAACTTGCCTTGATAAACAAGGGACATTAGTTTATCTAAAAAATTTATAGTAAGTAAAGTTCAAATTATTATTCATCGTCATAAAGTCATAGGCTTTCCATCACCTGCGGACTATGATAGATAATAGACAATAAAAATAATCTAACCATTCATTAACTATTTGATGCATTTGAGATATACATAGGTTGGAAGCAGTGATTTTCAAGATAAGAATTTCCTCATTTGTCAAACTGATAACAGCCTTTAGCACAGCGCAGGTATGAGAATTGGGTCTTGAATAAGAGAACAGACTCATCTGATGATTTACTAGATTTATTCACATTATTGTTAGACTATTAGCTGGGTAACGAATAATATACAAAAAGGATGAATAAAGCTAACCCTTATTATACAATCTAACAATTAATAAATGTCATTATCTATACTATTCAATAAGATGAAGTTTATAATAGAAGGTCAACATAGGGATCACGAATTCAAGCTAGTAGGATCTGTTAATGGATTTCATCTCGAATTGAATAATCGTGTCATATTGTACGCAGACAATATAGAAAAAGATGGATGTATAACTATCGACGAATCAGTGTTTTACAAGGTAGAATCGATTAATAAGAATTCCCATGATTACCATATTAAGGATATACAAACATGTGATAATTAATTGAGATACATCTGTATCACTTACTGCTAGCGTTAACAAAAATATGAGTAACCGTTCACTTAGTCTTGATAAATGATAATCAACATATTATAATCTTTCATATTCAACCTCTTACAAAATAAAGGATTATTGAATCAAATGAGGAAAACGTTATCAAATAAATATGCGTACTGATACGATAAAGGTTTGAATATCCATGCATTAGACAATTGACTTTACAACTCACTCCATAAAGGAGTAGGTGACTAATCAATCAATTAATTTATGAATGAATGAATGACCAATTTTCCACCAATTGTATCAGTATCTACTTCGGCTTTCTTTATGTCATAGATAAAAACATATGATCAAAGTTTACTATTTGAAAATATACTCTAACCTTAGTGAAGTTGCTACGAGAATCAGATTTGATCCATGGCCATAGTATAATTAAGAAAAACGATATGTAATATGCGCTATTCATTCAAATGTATGCACGTAGAAAACATGACTTAACTATTAGATCTATGCCCATTGCTTGATTTCGCTTGACCAGCGATGGAGTGCAGAGATTATCCGCTTAGTTCTATTTGTTTCAGATACCATTCTATCTAAATTCAAAGAAAATATGATTTAGTTTATTTATAATATTCTTATTTCCATACCCATAGCGGATCCGTTTTTCATTATCGAAAGCCAGCCCATGTCTGGCGGATGTATATTCATTTGCCAGAGAATTGCTATTATTTCGCCCCTATGGTGCAGTTCCTCAGCTATGACATGGATTAAGACATCTTTAACTTGCGTGTTTCTCTTTATTCCGTCTTGATTAATTCTTGAAACTCGTTTACAAAGATCATCAGGCCTAAGCAAGGACAAATAGTTATCAATTTTCAAGGCCGTACTAGAGTTATAGTAGTCAATTGTCCTCCATGATGTATAATTTTAATAAGGAAATGGTCTATTCGGATCTTCCAGACCTTGAATGGAATAATTAATCCATGAGTCTTCAACCCAAATTATGTGCAATAAAGTATCTTTCAATGACAACCATCCAGTTTCATGGTTTTTGACCATATCTTCCCATGATAAAGTTTTCTTAAATACATCGATATAATTTTGTCTTACTGTATGATTATAGTTAAAGAGTTCTTTAAAGTCAGAAGTTTCCATTTTCGTATTCCTAATAGTGTTAAAAGTTCAGGTTACAAATAGTTTTTCTTCCTTCATGGATCTTGCACAGAAAAAAGCTGTATGTTTAGTATAGCCTAAAATGAATATTGTTTCCTTTTCAAAGTACTACCAATTCTTATCCAAGCCTATCAATATTAATCTGTATCCGATTCGAGTCGCATACGCTTTGATTGTGGTGATGCATGTTAAAATACAATTACTACCTTATAGATAGGTATTGATACGAAATCAGCAAGTTGCTAATTCAGGTACAATACCTCTGATAACTTAAACATTCAACTATACTCAATGAAGGTGGTAACTGTATCAATAATGCTAAACTTGTGTTCAAAATGAGCAATAGAATAAAAGAATAACTTCAATTCTTTTTTCGACATCTATCTGTTTATCACGAACAATAACTTTGAATTTTAGCGGTAGTTTAAAATTAACACGAGATGGATTACTCCTTACCATAAATGCATCAGAAATTCTGTAAAGATGAGCCCGCCTCAAAAACAAAAGCTCTACTTTTTCGGTTGAGCTCTATAAATAAACAACATTTATTATTTATCGATATTGTTGCTTACTAAACTAAAATAGGTACTATATCTGATACAAATTTGTGTTTGAATATCTGATCTATCCACCGCTAGGGTTTTTAATAACTCTCCTCGGGCTCGAAGCAGCGTGGCACTTTACATCATGCAAGATACCAGACAAGACAATAAAATCCTGCATGTACAAGCAGCTAAAGCTAATTTCAGCAAGAATGTAGCAGACAAAGAAATCATCAGTCAATTCGATGATGTCGAAAGGAGGAACAAATTCTAGACAAGAAATGAAAAAGTGGGCTATTGCAAAGTAAAAAGGTCAAGAAAGATTCTAATGGTCGGTTATGAGGCAGACGCTAGCACAGCATTACATAAGGTGTTAGAACAAGACGGTTTCATTGATGATTCATATGAGGATCCTCTCTATGCTTTAGCGCACTTCACGGCTCATTTCTATGATCTATTGATTCTTGACATTAAAATGCCCAAGATGCGGGGTTTTTCGTTCTATAAAGAGATCCGGAAACTAATAAAAATATGAAAATATTTTTTCTTAGCCGGAGAAATCGACTATGGGATATATTCTGATATACTTTCCTCGCTCCAAGCCACGTATTTTATTAGGAAGCATATAACAAATGAAGAACTCTTAAAGCATATAGGAAGTAATGTGTAGTGGTCGTGAAAATTATTAACCCATATGCCGATTCGATGAGTAAAGAAGGTGTCTTCTCTTAAAAAAATGGCATATCGACAAAACCAGTATTGTTATATTGGCAATAATTGCTGCTGTCGTATTAGGAATAGCACTCTTTTCATATCATTATTCTACTTTTACTTCTCACAAAATTGTCGATATCGCTTTACAGGATGTAAGATCAGAGACCCGAATTGAAGCACATGACATTTCACAAATATTTACAAACAAATTACAAACTGTTGGCGCTCTTTTACAAACACTTGTTGATGCTCCTGCCATACATAACAATGAATACAAAAGAGCGGACATTATTATTGACAATAGACAACACTCTTCAAGTGATATCACTGACTTTTACATGTGGCTTAATAAAGATGGCAAAATAAATTGGATAAGCAATATCAATGAAAGTAGCTATCAAAAATACAAGGGAAAAGATCTAAGTTATAGACCATATTTTGCTATCCCGAAAGAAACTCACACAGTATACTACAGCAGTTTGATAGAATCGAATGACAAGGTTCCAAGACTATACATATCATATCCTGTCATCAATAGGACAGGCACTGGTAATGATAACGGAATACTTACCGGCGCAGTAGTTGCTTCAATCAGACTCGAAAGTTTGGGTAACTTCTTGAAAAACCAGTTATACCCGCAATTTAATAGTACTATAGGATTATTGGACAAAAATGGAATAATTCTATACGCTACTGGGTCCCAGCAATTCGCAGGAGAATATATTTTTGGCGATAAATTTCAATCTGCTCTCTCTTCTCAGTTTCATCCTCCTGAATCGAAGAGTCTCCTAAATGACTTGATAGGGGATTCGTTGCAGGGAAATACAGGCTCTGGAGATATTCCCATTAACGGTAAAATGAATACTATTGCATATCAGCCGGTAGTAGTTAACGGTAAGGATTTTCTAATTTTATATGTTAATGCACAGCAAAATCTTGCAAGTGATGTAAGTGCATTAATTGACCAGCAGCAATACTTTATAGTATTGATGGTAACAGTAATAGGAGGAGTAGCATTTATCATTATGTTCTTAGTTTTCTCATGGAATAAGAGATTGAAGACGATTGTAAATGCAAGAACAGGAGAGCTAAAAATAGCAAATGATTCTTTAGCAGAATCAAACCAACAGCTTGCGCTAGCTAACCAGCAGTTGAAAATCCATGGTAAGATGCAAAATGAATTTATCAATATAGCAAGTCATGAAATGAAGACGCCTACTCAAGCTATTCTTGGTTACTCTAAGCTAATACAGCGACATCCTGAAAAAAGAGATGAAATGATACAGGCGATATCTAGGAATGCCTCAAGACTTCAAAGGTTAACAAGTGATATACTGGATGTTACTCGAATCGAAAGCGGATCATTACGACTCAATTTAGAGACGTTCAACCTCAATGAAGTAATATCCGACATGGTAGACGACTACGCAAACGAGATTGAAAGATCTGATAATGATGTTAAGTTAATTCATCAAGGACATAATGAGATTATTCAGATCGAAGGGGATAAGAGCCGTCTAACCCAAGTTATTTATAACCTAATGGGTAATGCAGTCAAGTTCACGACACAAGGTAGCATAATAATCAAAGCGGAAATAGAGAAAGAGGATAACAAGGCTCTAGTAAGTGTAAAGGACACCGGGTCTGGAATAGATCCTGAAATAATGCCAAAGCTATTTACAAAATTTGTTGCAAAATCTAATACAGGTACTGGACTAGGACTATTCATCTCAAAAAGCATTATTGAAGCTCATGGAGGCAAGATTTGGGCTATGAACAACCATTCTTCAGATGGAAATAGTAGAGCAGGAGCTATCTTTACGTTTAGTATCCCATTAAGTCGAGGGGCAAACTAGTCAGTTCATAGATATGGCCTATAATAATAACAACGATGATAACAACAGTAATAGGATACTACTGGTAGACGATGAGATCGATATTACGACGGTTTATACCCTGGGTCTTCAGGATAATGGTTTTCAAGTTGATGCCTTCAACGATCCCACACAAGCCCTATCAGATTTCAAGAATGGCTCCTACGACTTCGTGCTTATAGACTATAAAATGCCAAAGATGAACGGATCTAAGCTATATCAAGAGATAAGGAAGATAGATGACAAAGTTAAGATCTGCTTTATCACAGCGTTCGATGTGTATCATGGAGAGATCAAGAAAGAATTTCTGAATAGTTTGAATACAACGCATCAAGATAAAGAAGGAAGACTAGATGTAGAATGCTTTATTCAAAAACCTATCGACATAGACAAGTTAGTAAAACGAATAAAGGAAGAATTGAATTCATGATATCAATAACATGTGTATTACTGATTACCAATAGTAATGCTGTTACTGCTAGTGGAGTTGATGATAATGACAAGTCGTGACAATAATGCTATGGCAAGAATATTACTCGTCGATAACGAACCTGATAACACTTCAGTTTTAAGTATGGGTCTAGAAGACGAGGGATATAAGGTTGATGCATTTAATGATCCTGTAGTAGCACTCCATAAATTTAGACCCAACTGCTATTCTTTGGTAATACTAGATATTAATATGCCTAAAATGAATGGATATGATTTATATAGAGAAATAAGGAAATTGGACAATAAGATAAAGGTGTGCTTTCTGACTGCATCTGAACTATATAATACCTTAAAGATTCCACCTGATGAAATATGGCGTCACACTAAATGGTTCATATCAAAGCCTATAGATTTAGATAAGTTAGTGGAAGAAATAAAGAAAGAATTGGCTTCATAATCGTATATATCCGATTTTGCCAGGTCTCTCTAAAAAGCTCTTAGGCAATGTGTAAATCCAACTTCATAACAAGTGTGTTAAATAATACAAAACATTGGGAATGGTTTAGTTACTCTAATAATTGTGGACATGTCTACCCGTTAAATTGATCGTTTGATCGGTTTTTGGTTCATTATTCGACAATTTTTGCGATATGATAGAAATGCAGGGCTGAAGACTTACCGACTATCCGGAAAGAAAGCTATTAGACAGATTGAATTAATGAATCCAAAGTAAAATTATAAAAATAGAAGATAGATTGCGATATTGAGGAAGATAGTTGTGCTGCTAGTCGTCCTATACTATAACCCAATTGGATTCAAGGAGACAAGTCTAGGAATGTTCAAAGCCACAAAAGTCGTTAAAATCTTATCTGTCTGCGGATTGGCTATAGAGTATGGTAGCAAACTAATGCTGTATTAATCTATCTTCAATACTTTGTTCGTCAAAATACATATAAAAAAATGGCCTCGGTCCAGTCATTCATTACCATAATCGCAGCGTGCCGGCGATGAATTTGGAGTTTAGTAGAATAGCCAGTCCTGTCTTAAGCGCCATAGGTTTCAGCTAAGCCGGCAAGCTCTCTAGCCGTAGTTAAAGAACCCGAATGCGTCTTCAGTACCGTCGGTTGCGACAGATGCCGGCGATGCCGGCGAGGGACTAGACGTAGTGGGTACAGCAAGTCTTGTCTTCAATATCCCAAGTTGCAGCGTGCCGGCGATGCCGACTAGGGACCTATGTAGAATAAAGCTTGCCTCATTACCATAAGTATCAGCAACGGCCGTAGTTAACGGTACCCTTTGGTCTAGTCTTCAATACGACTAGCTGCAGCAGCGTGCCGGCGATGCCGGCAACGGATCTACAAGAAGTGATACACTATGATACTCTTCGGCACCACTTTGTAGGATATGATTTATTAGACTTGCATTATAGGACGGTCTGTGAATTGAATCAAGAGTCAAGAGTTGACCAAGTCAACTTTGCCTCGATGTTGTAGTTGACTAGCCCGTTAATTTTATCCTCGGGACTAAGAATACTAAAATTGGTTAGCTTAATGTCCCGTCTCATTTCTTGACTATATGCGATAGCGCTGGTCAAGGACCAGATTGGAAAGAATTGAATTTGATAGGATTAGGCAGAGATGTGCAACATTTTTCAGAAGGGGCAACCAAGAGAAATCCTGTGATAATCCTGTGATAATTATGCAAAACATCTTGAGATCATTTATATCAATTGTTGCACTAAATATAACTTAGAACTATAGAGTGTCTGAAAAGGAAAATCATCTCTTGGCTGTCTATACTAATAAAGATAAAGAACTGGAAGATGCTGTGCATTTTGTAAAAATTGGTTTAGATAATAATGAGACATCTCTGCTTATCATTAACGAGCAAGGTACGAGCAAGAATGAGGTTCAAGAAAGAATTCATAGGAAATACAATATGACTTATGATGAGATAGAAAAGCTTCAATCGAAAGGCGATTTATCTATTGTAACTTCTTCTGAATGGTATCTTTCTAATCATCTTAGCGAAGCTAGCGGTGTTGGCGGCCGTGGTGGAAGTAATAATAGCATTCAAAATAAATTAATGGTGCATAAAGAAAAGGTCAGACAATCGTGGATCAATTTGGTAAATAACGCAGTGAGCAGAGGAAAGATGGGCGCCAGAGTATTTGTAAGTACTAGTCTATTCTTTAGACTTGGATTAGCAAAGGAATTTTTAGATTATGAATTTATGCTTCCAGTCAACTTTGGTTTTCCGATTGTTGTGATCTGCGCTTATCAAGCTAGTGATTTATCATCATATACGAGCAGTGAAGAAATTAGGAAGCTTTCTTTACATCATTCATATATACAGATAAGCAATAAATATGATGTAATTGAAAATCCTCCCACAAATGGTCATATCGCTATTCTATATGACAATGAGGATTATCGAGACACATTAGTTACAAATTATATCAATAAGGGATTAAAAAGAAGACAATTATGCGTTTATGCTAGCATAAAATGCCATAATGATGCACATCTAAGAAAAATAAAGTCAAGTATTATTAATTTTGATGATAATATTAAAGACGAGAATCTGTTGGTTATCAACTTATCCTCATACTATGTTGCGGCTATGACTAATGATCTAAGTCCA
>JANWJI010000051.1 GCA_025449515.1 Nitrososphaeraceae archaeon
AATCTAAAAAGTCATTTTTCTGAAGAAGAACAAATTGTTTTTCCATTGGCACTAAAAGCAGATCTATTATAATCATTTAGGTGTTGTACTTCCAGACATAGGTGACAATTTAGCTTACAAAAATGGGTTACACTCCTGTCAGGAAGTGAATCCATATAGAAATCAGAACAAGGTTTAATCTAATACACGAAAAAGAAAGGAGTGGTGGTACTGTATCTATTATTTGTAAAAGATATGGTGTATCCAGAAAGACTTACTACAAGTGGAATAACAGATACAAACAGAAAGGGATAGAAGGTCTATCAGATAATTCCAGAAGACCTCATAATATCAAGTACAAGAAGATAACATCAGAAATAGAAGAGACAATACTTGATTGTTTTTTGGAAAATCTGAATCTATTGGCATGTTGTTTCTTTGCCTCTTCTCTTTTTATTAACTCTTAGCCATCAACACGACAATAACCACAATCGCAGACCTGATGACCGAAATTCTCGCATTTGCTAATATATGGATTCAAGTGAATTGATGTTTCGATAATTAATTCTTGATTTTGTTTCATTTCAGTGAAATATTTACAATACAATGTAAAATATTTTTATACAAAGAGCTTATTATAAATCAAAACATCTGCTGATTAATCAGCAACTTTGCTGATTTCATATTCTAATTAGATTAGGATATAAACTCTTCTTTAGCGGCTAACCAAATACGCAAAATATTCTATTTTCTATTTCTTGCAATGCTGACCGTCGTATAGGATAGACAAAGCATTCAAAAAGATCATTATTTCTGTTACTGCCATATCCGGTACCATATTTGTGACTGAAATTTGCCAGACTCTTCATCACAATAAGATCCATTGATTCTCTATAATCCTCATTAGTAGAAGAGATGTTCGATTACTGTTGTGATCTCTCAGTTACAAACATAATAGCATAATCAACTATATCATTAGCTTCATTTTGTAGCATCTTGAAAAGTTATTATAATATACTAATTTTGTAATGTATATAGTTTGTAAAGTTTTCCTGTCTGTCTATCAGTGTACTTCCAGTCCTCAATATTATATATAACTTCTGTGAATTTAATCTTTATTTCTGGGTGCAATATATCATAAACATCTTTGCCTATTGTAATTTTATCTGGATTAGTTAATGATGTTAGTTTTGAAGTTATACTCATACAGTATCCAAGAATATCAATAAAAGAGCTTCTATCGTGCCCGTATTGAACTATTACATTTTCACCCTCGTCAATACCTATTTTAACAGAAAGCTCTGGATGATCATATTGTTTTAATATTGGATTAATCCCTTTTCTAATAACAGTTATCATTGAATTTGCACATTGAACTGCTTTATCACATGCTAATAATTTGTTGTAGCCAGATGGGAAAAATGCAATTATCGCATCACCTACATATTTTAACACATAACCGCCATAGCTGCGCACAATACAAGTCATTTCATATGTAAATGCTCTAACTATAGTGACCATCTTGTCGACTGGTAAAGTCATGCTCATATTAGTTGAGCCAACTAGATCTGCATACATAATCACAAGCGAAACCTTTGAATTTACATGTTTAAAGAGATAAGCTTGGCTATCTTTTAAGGATGAATCATATAGATACTTACCTTCTAATGCTTTCCACATCCGGTCTTGTGTTCTAGCTACCAGCGTTTGCGCATCAACTATTTCTAATGGAGCAATTACTGGTGTTGGTGACGATGATGTTGCTGCATTTTCAGAATGCAGATTATCACCCATTATCATATTAACTATTGATTTGGCTGTATTATTGTCCTTATTATTGTCATCCTCCTTATTCTCTTCTTCTTCTTTCCATTTTCTATCAACTAAGGTAGACTTTTTAGTTGTTTTTTTATGCCGATATTTTCTTCTTCCCCCTTCTCCTTCTTTAACTCCTTTCTGGTATGTTTCAGGGTATGCTTCATCATTTATCATCTCAATAGGCTCGCCCGTAGGTAATGGTGCACTTCTATCTATCTTGTATTTACCTACCAGTTCTGGAAAGTCCATATTCAATATCACATTTCTACCTACTTCTTTTATTTCTGATTTAGGAACGTCAAATCTATAGTTGTGATCACCAAATATTACTATCTTGTCATCTGTTTCCTTCATTACATGTCCTGCATGGTCTTCATTTAGAACTCTGACTCCTTTGTTAAACAGTCCTTTTGGATATTTCCTTTCATAAGTTGCTAAATCTATATTTTCACCTTGGGTCCATTGCTCTAGTGGTACAGTTGTAGGTAATGGTTCTTGACGATTTACTTTATACCTGTTTGCAATTTCATAAAGATTAAGACCAATTAACACATTTCTTCCAGTTGTTTGTATTTCAGATTTAGGTATATCATACCTATCATTTCCTTCTCCGAATACAACTATCTTGTCAAAAGTTTCTCTTACTACATGTCCAACATATGGAGAGTCTAACGCCATTACTCCTCTATTAAAATACTTGCCCGTAGTCATGTAGACAATATATAACAATATATATCAAGCAATAAGAAACTTGCTAATAAGAAGAGTATTCATGATAAACCAGTCTTTAGCGAATATTTTGATGAAATCATGGAGACGTAACACAATCATGGGCCAGCATACGCCAGATCCACAGATCCTAAATACTATGGATATGAATCTATAACTTTGATCACATACTATAGTAATAATTGTAAATAATGTTCTGATCGTATGGCTTACTATCGTATGGCTTACTATTTATGAAGCGATTGTGCACATAGGATGTTCAGTATGGCTAAAACTATATGTGTCTTCTCAATCTCTTGTAACCTAGCTGATAAAGACACAAGCTGATCTGACAACTGAGCTATGGCATCATCCTTTACTTTATCGCATTGTCTTAGCGATTGATTTAATTCCTCTAATTCTTCTACTTTGGTTTGTATACCCGCACCCTGTCTTTCTAGTTGATGAATGTTGAGATATGTTATATACGGCTCAATCTTTCTGAACAACTCGGCTTTCTCTGAATCCTTTTTACGCCAATATGTAGAACCGGAATGTTCTATAAAATATTCAGAATATTCAGCATAACCAAGATCAGGTATCGTGGTCTTTACAAATCTTCTAAAAACAACTAAGAATAATCTGTCAGTCTATCATAATATCGTAGGTAGATGAAAGGTCGGTTAATAACTATGATTTAATGCAAATTAGAAGAATGTTCAATTGTCGATTTGAAACTTTGAAACTTATATACTGCAAGTACAATAATGGTAAACATATCCATACTTGAAAATTTATACAATCTCTAAGTTATGACAAACAATCCACATATACCAATGCTCAAAAATTAAATGGTCTATAAAGCAGATATAATATCATTATATATTTGCTGTTTTAGCTATTTTACGAAGTTAGATGAAGTAAAATCAGTTTCTGAATTATTGGCAGATAAACTGGATATTTCATTGCCTTCGCAGCATATGTAATAAAGTACATACCACTTTCTTTTATAGTCCAAATTTTCATAACCTTGAAATCTCCACCGTATAGTATTATAGTATGCCATAAAAATGCAGGCAGCCATAAATACAACTTTTACATATGAAGACCCCGTTTTTTTCTCTATGTACTATGTATTCATATTGACATGACCTGCTTAAATCTGTTACAACTACCACATTTTGAGTACATAATAGAGAGTTGCTAGCCTCAAAGCACGGATTTCATAGTATAGGAAGCAATAGATCAGCAGCATGTAAATAAAAGTAGGCGAGAATGATGATGTGAGACAACACATCTATACAAATATCCTCTTATTCGTTGCGCCGAATCTGTTTATTTGTTATGAATGAAGCTGACTGTCAGAATATTTATTTTAGACCTGGCGTCCATATGAAAAGAAGAATTTGAGCTGATGAGTGATATTTGTCCAGTGACTCATTTCTCTGAATATTGCTACCTTTCCTGTTATTGTTAATGTCACCTTTCATCTTTGCCCTGCCATGGCAAATAGTACGAAATACAGTTACATCATCATTATTCTCACCATCTTCGATGAATTTTAAGAATATCTGGTCTTCTAACTTTTGGATGTCACAATCTAGTAATCTTAGGATTTCTTTTACGATCTTCCAAAGTTCTACTTTATAGATATCTATGTTGAGATCTTGGTAATTTGTAGAATAGCCCTTATATCCATCTTCTTGCTGACCAGCCTTGTAATATTTCATTAAGCCACCAGAATCTTTGTTTAGCGATTTCCCAATTTTGTGCTGTGGTGTATAAGGTTGGTATTCATTAGGATCTTTACTCAAAATAATCGAATATGCCAAAAGAGATGGATCAACCTCTGCTGATTCTAGCTGTTTGAATGCTCTCAGTACATTGCAAGTCAAATCAGATTTATTGTTATTTTTATAATCATCAATCACCTGGCTGAATACCTGATTGAAGAATGGAGGTCTGTCTCTTTTCTTACCTTCCATTCCCTTTATGATTACTTTACCATCTTCCAGAATACCTATGTAGTGCTTTTTGCTAAGCAATATACTTCTAGTAAAAGTATTCTGATGATCTACATCAACTTCTAGAATCTGCTTACAGTTGGAAGTAAAATCATCTAAATGATGATCCTGCTTTCCATTATTTATACGAGAGACAAAGATTGAATCAGTATCGCCATACACTATATTCATTTGAAATCTGTCGTTTGCAAGCTGCTTCATTTCTAATAGCTTTAGTCTAGCAAACGCTGTGACAAGTTCAGCCACTCTATAATCCTGAAATGCAAAAATACCATCTGAACCAAACAAACCATAAATAGAATTCATCATAACCTTTAGCGCTTGTGACATTGGTTCATTTCCTATCTGGCGATAGTATTCACGCTGTTCCTTGAACTTTAGCAGAACTATTGGAATAGCACCTTTATTTCTTATACATATCCAGTATGTTTCTTTCCGTTTCTCTTTTTCATATAATGTCTGTGATTTTATCTTGCCTCTTAGACTATTGTTAATGATATCCATAATAGATTGTGGAACTCTAGCAGCTGAATCATCTTTGCAGCAATCACAGCAAACAGTCTCAAATGAGAGATTATAAAGGATCATCACAGCTGGGTATAGCCCCTTGACATCGAAAATTTCTATAGGTGTAGTATGGGATTTTGGTTTCGGCTCAAGAACTAGTGCACCAGAGTATTTTTTCTTGGCCATTCCAATCGTGGTTGGTCTTTGGCATTCTCCACTCTGAATGATTCTGTAGATAACAGATTCCCACGCCTTACCAACTCCAGCATGACAAACTTGCCTGAAATCAAGTCCTGCAATATCAGCAATACACCTCAATATGTTAAGGATCTCATAGTCGTTTCGTTCTATCAGCCTGATAACTAGCTCAGCATCTCTTAATACATACCTCTTTTGCTCTTCTATTGGAAACTGTAATACATTTTCGCCAGTAATCTTCATACCCATTGATTCGCTTACATATTTGCCATACCCTTCTAACATTCCTGCTGCAACTGTGTCCAGCTG
>JANWJI010000052.1 GCA_025449515.1 Nitrososphaeraceae archaeon
AAGATAACCCATGCTTCACAGTATTATACTGAACGGATAGGATTGAGAAGAGAAGAAAATATGCGAAATTATCTATTGGAGCTGACGTGCTACAACAAATCATATGTACTAAGATATGACGAGCTCCAACAAGACACGATAATATAGATTTCAAGCCAATTATAACAAGGACATCAAATATCATTCCATTATCTGTAGTTACAGCTGATAAGGGATATGATAGTGAAGATAATCATCTTTAGGTAAGAGAGTACTTACATGCGTTCAGTGTGATAGCTACAAGATATGAACATGTGCCAATATGGAGAACACATGATAAACATCGGAAACAGATGAAGCGTGGTTACTTCAAAATGTTGTACAATCAAAGGAATAAGAAGAATGAGACCATAATGTCTGTCATAAAACGACTATTTGGAGAGCATCTCATGTCCAGATTGACTAGAACACAGAACAGGGAATTGTCATTCAGATGCATAGCATACAATATACATACATGTACAGATTGACTAATCTTGTAATATTGATGATCTTTTCTACAAAGCCGATTTAACAATCGGTCTATATATAAGTAGGAAGCACATATTATTGTATAGATGACAGAAATTTGGGGGGGAAAACGTTCCTGCAAAGAGTAACTAGTCTGGATCGAGTTATCTAGCTCTCATGAGTACTCCGATTTTAAATAAGATTTCACGTTAATAGCACCATGCGTTTTTCGCCAAAGCAAGTCACATTTAATTTGGGAGTATTACATAAAAATTCAATGGATGCTGCATTCGTGAGAAGTAGATTCGATAGGAGGGAGGCTGAAACACTGTTAATCAATTTTTGATAGATTTTTAATGATCCATGACACTTAACAGTCGCAAATCTAGTGTAAAGTATGTCAGAATGTAAGTTAAATTCTGATCACATGGAGTAGGAATGATACTTTCAACCACTATCATCTTATAAGAACCCTCAGATAATCTCATATATTCGTAATTTTGATAAGCAATGGTGATAATTCCATCCAAACTTTAATGGGCCAGTCCCTTCTTTTCCAGCCGACTCTACATCAGCAAACCATTTTCCAATTTTAATATACTATTATCGCATACCTCAGTATAACAAAAGAACAGAAAAATCTTGCAACGTGTACTATTGACTAAGATTGCTTCTCAAACGCCATCCCTTGGAACAGTAGATATGTCATGCATTATTATATTTGAGATTGCAAAATAATTTAACATTCTCTATCTATGACGTTTAAGAGTGTACCTTCAGTCGATATTTACTTACAAATATTAATAAATGGAAGCCTTCGTACGTATCCCCATTCATTGCAATTGTTTCATGGAGGAGAATTAATCTCAAAGCTCAGAGAAATTGATGTTTCCATCATTATTCCTACGTATAACGAATCGGAAAATATTTTGAAATTGATCGATGCGATTAAAGTCAACCTTCCAGACAATATCATTACGGAAGTCATCATCGTTGATGATAATTCACCGGATGGGACCGGATCGATTGTTGAGGATTATATTCGGACTACTGATAATTCTAGATCATTAAATAGCTTGCAACTAAATACCCCTCATAAATTTGAGGGTAATACTGTAAATGATTTAAAAAGTACTACATTTCAAATAAAGGTAATACATAGAAAAAACAAATTTGGACTTATTCCAGCTATTCTTAACGGAATAGCATCTTCGGCGGGAAAATACGTTTTGATTATGGATGCCGATTTTTCCCATCCTCCGGAAACTATCCCCAGATTAATTCATGAACTAACTCGAGATCCAGATTCAATTGTAGTTGCTTCACGATATATTCTTGGAAGTTCAATTAAGGGCTGGCCGTACAGAAGACGCCTTCTTAGTACTAGTGCTGTAAAAATTGCCCAGCATAGCTTGAGGGTACGGGATATTAATGACCCTATTTCAGGCTTCTTTGCAATCTCACGTAATGTTATTGAAAACGTGAGCATCGATAGTCTGGGGTATAAAATTCTATTAGAAATACTAGTGAAAGTCAAGGGAATAAGGGTTAAGGAAATTCCTTATACATTTGTCAATAGAAAATCTGGTTCAAGTAAACTTGATTTATCTGTTGCTCTTGATTACATACGGTCAGTTTGGCGATTGTACCGTTTTGGCCAAAAAGCTCGAAACAAACAGAAAACCGAAGTTGAAAAACGCAGTTCGGTTCGATTCTTATCAAAAGTCGGTAGATTCTACACCGTGGGTGCAAGCGGTCTGGCATTAAATTTCTTGATATCCTACATTCTCTCGAACAGTATAGCAAACATGTGGTATATCCACGCGACCATTATAGGGATAGCATTTTCAGTAACGACTAACTTTATTTTTAACAAAATTTGGACATTTGAAGATATGAAATTTCCGATTAAATCGACTTTGCATCAATATGGCCTATTTGTTCTAATTAGTACCTTTGGTGCAGCCCTTCAATTAGGGCTACTCTACGTCTTTGTGCAATCTGGCGTCCAATTTGGGCTCTCATTGATTTTTGCAGTTGCTCTTGCATCGGCTAATAATTTCTTGTTGAACAAGAAACTCACGTTTCATGAGAAAATATGGGAATAGCCGTAGTGTACCTTCAGTGTCGGATCTCACCTTATCGAGAACAGATCTAACTTCCAGAATTTCTGGTGTAAATTGAAATATGGAAGCTTATACATTATAAATATGAACATATGCTTTATCTGTCAAGTGATCATGAGGCGGAATTCTTTAAATCTGTCTCGAAAAAGATATGATCCATATTGATAACAAATGATCAGTAATGAATAATCAGCGTATCAAATCATATTGTGACACAACAGATGAAAATTAACTAACTTTGAGTTGCGACATCTTGCCATTAGGAAAACAAGAAGTATGTTAGATCGAGATGGATGAATTGAGAATATCATAGAAAAACTTTCCGAAATATGCGACTTGTCTATGAAATTATTCTATTAGTTTAAATTTTGTAAGCAAAGCAGGGAAATTATACAACTTTCTTCGACTCGATCTTACATCGGTTTCTGACACAATAAAAGAAGTCTGAATTACTCCTTAGTACTTCCGTCATCACCAGAGCTCTTAGATTTATTTCTCATCAGCATGATAAAGGAACCCCAGAAAGTACGTTTTCGTATACCTGCACAAACGCCACATAGTTCGGTGCGGTCGGTTTCTGACGTGCGTATCACTTTACCACAATCTAAACATCTTATCAATTAACCTTCACATGTATTTTCATAAGCGACCCTAGCCGTGACATTTAACCAACGATCTCCCAGAATTAAATAGAATAATCAACGTTTGTAATAAGAATGTTTTATACTATAGTGGTAGCAACTATCCAAAAATTATTTCGGTGCGAAAACTATCATTACGTTCTACCTATTTATGAAATTATTTAAGCTTGCTGATCTTGGTCATAAATACAAAACCTTTAATAGATTACAACCAAAATGTGTAACTGTACTATTGGCTTTCCGTCATTATACCGGCGATGGCGATAGGTCCTCGACGTCTGAACATCCGCAACAAAATCATTTGGTCCGTACATTGGGTTTGGTGGATGTTATAATGATCGGCATAGCGGGGATGATTGGTGGCGCAATTTTTGTGCTAGTTGGTCCGGCTATAGGCCTGGCAGGAAGCGCAGTAATTATAGCATTCATTATCAATGGAATTATCACCCTTTTTACGGCAATGGGTTATGCGGAGTTGGGTTCGGCTATGCCGGAAGCAGGGGGAGGATATCTGTGGGTTAGGGAGGGTTTGCCTAGACCAAACGCCTTTATAAGTGGATGGATGGCCTGGTTTGCTCATATCGTAGCTGGCAGCTTATACGCAGTGGGATATGGTTCATTTCAGTACAGCCTATTAAAGATGTTAGGTATAGTAGGGAATGATCCGCTTTTTGGCATAATTCCGATAGACAAACTTATTGCTGTCTTATCTATTGCTGCGTTTACCTACATTAATGTCAAAGGCGTTTCTGAGGCAGGAAAGGTGGGAATAATTGTTACGATTATCCAACTCGGAACTATTTTTGCCCTAATAGGCGCTGGAATATTAACTATGCACGGCAATCCTGATTGGTATACAAATATTACATCCAACTTCGCGGCTAACGGTATAGGAGGCATAGTGGCTGCAATGGGTCTGACATTTATTGCGTTTGAGGGATATGAAATTATCGTTCAGACAGGAGAAGAAGTGAAAAATCCTAAGAAAAACATCCCCAGAGCAATTTTCATTTCTCTGACTCTTGTAGTATTGCTTTATTGTTTAGTTGCGTTTGTCTCTGTCGGAGCGATTTTTCACAAGAATATTGGGGATTCCAGTACTCCCTGGCAGTTCATAGGTGAAAATGGGGATCTAGGAATCATGAGGGCGGCACAACTATTTTTACCTTATGGCTCTTTCATTATTCTAGCGGGCGGCATTGTATCAAGTCTGGCTGCTTTGAATGCCACTACTTACTCTTCTTCTAGGGTTGCGTTCGCGATGGGTAGGCATTATAATCTCCCCCATCAGCTTAGCACTATACATAGTAAGTTCAAAACGCCCTATATCGCCACAATAATTTCCGGAGTAATAATGGCCATAATGGCTTATTCTCTTCCCCTTACACAAATTGCAATTGCATCAGGGGTGATTTTTTTACTACTTTTTACCCAAGTAAATATTTCAGTTATTACGATCAGAAAAATGTATGGAGATAAGTTAGACTATGGATTCAAGACTCCCTTCTTTCCCGTTATTCCAATTATCGGGGTTTTTCTAAAACTAGGCCTTGCAATTTATCTGCTAATTACACAGCCTATGAGTTGGGTAATCAGTCTATTGTGGATTGGTGTAGGCTTTTTCTTGTATAGGATATATACTTTCAGGAAAGAGATTGATCACTATGCGCCGTTGATTACGAGTGAGGGTGATCTTACTAGGAGAGATTTTCGAATTTTGATCCCTTACACTCCGGAGAATCCAGATAGACTGATAAAATATGCGATAAGAGTTGCGAAGGAGAACGGGGGTGAAATCAATATTTTGCGGATTATTACAGTTCCGCACCAGACGCCACTTTCCGCAGGAGTTGCGTTCACGGAGTCCGCAAGAAGAGCTTTCGAACCGTTGGAAACCATGATCGAAAGAGAGAACATTCTAAACCACTATCTTGTAAGGATATCTCATGATACTACGGAGGCGATATTAGCAACAATTGAGGAGCAAAGAATCGATCTTATGATCACAGACTTTGAAACCTATCGTAACAATAAAGCCCTTCAAACGCTAGTAACCTGCAATGTATTGGCCATTCTGACTGGCGGGACTAGTGATGAAGACCTCATACTCGAGGAACCTCGTTTCATAGAGCCGCAATTAGGGACACAGCAACCGGGATCGCATGAGAGGGAACATGGGCGAAGTATGATCGCTTCCCCGACTACCAAGAAAAATTTGGTAGTCTTGTATGATAGCGAAAACCACTCCGATATAGTATTGAAAACTGCTAGTTGGCTTGAGCGTTCTGGCAAGTTCAAAGTGAGCGTGTTATCTGTAGAAAAGCGGGAGGACGGAGAGAGTCATAAGAGCGACAAGACCAGCAATAAGAACAGGAATTTTGGCGAAGAACGGTATGATGGAATTCGAGAAGAACCAGAATTTAGAAAGGACGAGATAGAAGATCTTTTGACAGAACGAGATCAGCATAGACAATATCTCGAACAGATTGGAGTAGAATTTAACGAAATTTATTTATCGAAAAGGACAGAAAGTAATAGTCAACAGTTTGCAAGACTGCTACTTTCTGCAATAAATGCCTCTCAAGCCGATTTATTAGTAACTGGCGCTAGCATTGGGAAATACGATCTTTTTAATAATCAACATTTTATTTCAATGTTGGACAAGCTTAACTGCCCAACGATTATTGCGAAAAGCTTTTCCATCCCTGGTGTAAGCAGGATAAGGTCTGTGATAATGAGGATATTTCAAAGACAAACTTAACTTGTCACGAAGGTATTGGTTGCTGCATGAAAACGTATTTTTTTGCTATAGTCTAGATTATTTGATAGGCAGTCGATGCAATACTTCCAATTTATTATTGATGCAAGTCTTATGTCTACATGTTCCGGATCGCGATTGAGAACGCGAACGGCTTCTGACAAGGTATGAGAAAGCCTTAATTTATGGATGGAAGATGATCCTCGAATCTCGTTTATCAAATGTTCAGTTCAAGTTTTAGTCATAAATCCGCTACAAACATAATTTTTTCATCAAATGCTATCTTATCGACCACGCAAAGTCTACGTAGACAGGATATGTTCTAGGAGAGTAGATCTATCAATGTGCTGTGAAGCACTATATACTATACTGGTAGCACTATGATGCTACAAACCTTTCTTGGATGGGAAATTTATTAAATGAGTTATATTCTGTTGATGAACGATAATACATGCAATATCAAGGTAACTCATCAATATAACCCATTTTGTTAAGCCATACGAACAAACTTGACCTAAATTGCTTTGATAATAATCCTATTCAGAATTTAATTATGATGAATCATTCAATGCGGATCTGTTAGTAAATTGGGATAATAAAAAGAAACCTTCTTGATTCGTTTGGACATCCCTTAATGAGATGAGTTTCATTGTGATTTATTAAATGAAATGATCTCAATAACCCATATCAAATTGAGTATTATCGAGGACTTCTTGTATTCAGTAATCGAGTAACCTGGAGGACAATCCTCTCGGGAAGCTTTCACATAGTTAAGACTAGCCTTATCGTTCAAAGCTGTGGGTCGATCACACTGCTCGATTTGGAAAATAAATCGACTTGAGCTCAAAAACGCAGGAAAATACGTGAAAATGTGAGGAATAAGATTTGCATAAGTACATCATCAGGGTAGCTATTGCCACGAATAGGAGCGGCTCAAGAATTACTAATGCAGACTTACCAGGAGGATTCAATACCTAAAAAAAATGTGAACGAATGGGTGATCTAATTTTTTGATCGTGCTATACATGCAGTTCAAACTCAGGAATATCATTGGCAAGTTAACTTTGACTCCTCTGAGGCTCGCAAAATGAACTATAGTTGATCCTTAAAAAGTAGCATTGGAGATAATTGAAAATCCTTGATTTCAATATTCGACATGGACTGACTAGCAAGCTGCAGAAAAATTCAAAAGAAGATACATGAATATGGTCTCACTCAGGGATTTAATAGTTTCAGACGGATAATCTGTCGAAATTTATCCAAATCTTCATATTGCACTGTGCACATCTGGAACGAGAATTCTTGAATCTAATTAATTAATGTCTTCCTGTATGCAAAATGTTTTTCATTCCAATGTCTTACAAACAAGTTAGAATTTCTTTCTAACCCAGAGTATGAATGAATCATAAAATAGTTCATAAATCTGACACATATCCTGTTACATTCTGTGCATGTATTCAAGTATGAGGAAGAGTATCCATAAGCTTCGCCAACTACGCATTTTGAGGAATTCCTAATTTCTACATACCATCTGAACCATTTAATCGAAAGTGGAAATGGCAGACATTTACCTTCTTCCAGACGATTATGCCATTTGGGGGATAAGTCGTGTAAGGTCATTTTTTTTTCATTAGGAGGATGAAGGTCCACCTCGGCTGAATGTGTATGTTTTATGTGTTTGACTAGCATTCTAGCTACCACATCTTATTGTATAGACATCAAAATTTAAGAACATATCTCATACATATAGGCCTCAGATTTCGTTATCGCTCCGGGTCACCCTATATTTTTGGCTACACTATGCCTTTCCGATAGGTTCAGTGAAGACTATCTACGTACAAAGCTGATGTCAACATAAATATATCAAAATTTAATCCGATCCGTAGCAATAGACGTCTATGGTAATTTCCATTGATTGTTGTAGAGCTTCTTAAATGAGCAGAATATGGACGCTGGATTATTTACAGGTATTTATTTCATCGACCAATTATTGGCCTGATAATCTTAACACACTTCATCTTGCTTGTAGATCCTCTCTACTGGTGGCGTAATTGCATGTCACTGGGCGGGAAACTCAAACAGCTCTGTTTGATGTTTTATGTCATACCATCCATATATCCAAAGAATGGAATTGAGTTCAACTCATATTCATGTTAATTTCGATTCATCGAGTAATAGTGCCTTATTTGGAAAAGTATTGCTTATCAAACGCTTATCAACTAATATTGAAACTAAGCTTCGAATAATATCCTTGAAATAAGGTCAATTAAGAACCCATCATACCAGGTATTTTTAGTGGGGTCCTGTACGTTCTGGTAACCTTCAATCCATGATCAGCAATGACAGTCACTGACTTTAAAGATGAGTTATTTGGAGGCGAAAGCATTATCTTCTGTCCTGGAGGCAGTGAATTAATCCTCTCCGTGGATTTATCATCGTATATTACCGTAATGTTATTCAGAGTTAATTTTCCAGTATTTGTAACCATTACCCTAGCCGTATTAAAGAGATTCTGATTATCTTTAATCGGATCCACGTCAAGAGCAAAATTTTTCGTTGCAAGCGAGAATATAGACAATAGCAGCATTACTGAAATAACAGCAATTGCTGCGCTTACGGAGGCAAGGACAATTGCGTTCTTGTTCAATATGATTCAATGGTGATATGCCAAAAAAGATATATAGGTTTGATCATAAATTAGCAACCTTCGGGTTCTAATAATGCAGCACACTGAGTCATTTATGAGGGGAAAAGTCGTTCCTAAAATAACAATACAAGATTCATATTTTCCAGCTGAATATGGCTTTATAGTCCTCGCCCAACCACTATTGGGTTAGGCTTGTATGGCTGGCCGACCTTTTGTAGCTCTTAGGCGAAATGTATTCGCGAATGGCTAAATACCATGGAGTGTAATCCATTTCATTGAACGTATTGTAAATAATGTAAGACAAATAAAAATTCACGCCATGATCCAGCCATTGGCAGTAACGATAGCCTGCAGAAGAGAAAAATGCAGCGGAACGTTGTCATTCACTGCCAATGAATTGAAAGTCGTTCCGAATTCTATATTCTGGATCTGTACTATATGCGGAGAAAAAAATATAGATGAATTGGTTATTTTGCGTTAGTCCGATCGAATGTTATGTGTTGTAATGATGCATTTGGATTAGATCGTACATGTCAATTTTGTATCGATTTAGGAATTCTCGATACGTCTATATATCGTAATTTGGCTAATTGTAAGGGGATGAGGTAATATTCGCTGCTCCAATCTGAGTTTAAAACTATGAAGACCTCGCGACGAACCGACCTATTATAGTACACAATTAAATTATCGGCAAGAATCTTTACGTACTATTTGTTTTCCTTTAGGAAATATCGACCAGTTAATTTCTCCTCCTTTAATCCTGAACATCTTAAACATAGAGGACCAAATCAAAGTCTCAAACATATTTTAATATAAAGTCCATCATAATCTAGTGTATGCAAATCGTTTATGATTATCCCTTGTACAGGCCCCCGTCTGAAGCTAACTCTGTGATATTTCAAGTTACAATTGGTTGTTCGTATAACAAGTGTTCATTCTGCAATATGTATAGAACGAAGCAATATGCGGAACGACCGTTGGATGAATCAAAAACGGAAATAGATCTTATTGCCGCCGAGCAGCCATGGACTCGGCGCATTTTTTTAGCAGACGGAGATGCCCTCAACCTTCAAACCAACATCTTACAACAAATCTTGGAATATTTATATTTGAAATTCAAAAACCTTGAACGGGTTTCATGTTATGCAATGCCTAAGAATCTATTACAGAAAAAGGATACCGACTTGCAATTGCTTAGAGAAGCAGGCTTGACTATGCTCTATGTTGGTATTGAAAGTGGCAATGACGTTGTCTTGAGGAAGATAACTAAAGGTGCCACTCAAAATGGCATAGTTCAAAGTTGTAAGAAAGCAAAGAAGCATGGATTCACTCTGTCGTGCATGATAATTTTAGGAATTGGTGGTAAGACATATTCTCGTCAACACATAATCGATACAGCAAGAATGGTGAGCAAGATTTCCCCTGATTACTTGGCTGCGTTGACTTTACATTTAGAAGCTGGCGTTTACGATGAGTTCATGAACAAGTATTCTGATACATTCGACCCATTAGACGATTTGGATATATTGGAGGAATTGGACTCTCTTATTAGAGAACTGGCCCCGATAAATCCGGTATTGTTCCGAGCTAATCACGCATCAAACATCTATTCCATTGGTGGCACTATTCCTCAAGATAGAGATGGATTGTTAGCTCTAGTTGATGAATTGAAACATCATCCAGAAATGCTAAGAGACAAGAGTATAAGACGATTTTGATGTCGCAAAACGCCGGAGTTTCGCCCCTTAGTATTCATTTGTAAGGTCTGTACTAGTAGCAACACGAATATAACTCCGATATGGATTTGTCAGCAAGTATTCTCGAGTCATTCTCGGGGTATTAATATAATAGATTGAGCACACGTCATAACCTAAACTATCGCTTTATTGTAGACACACAAATCTGCTATTAAACAATTCTTCACAAATACATCTGCAATAACATATTAAATTGCTATATATTTGATTAATTAACGGTGTAGAGAAAAAGAAATTTAGGCGACAGATTCGGTTTTACACTTCACCAATGGTGCTTCTCGTCTGGGATTAAACCAATCTGTTCACGTTCAAAGTACCTTTCGAGTTCCTGAGTCCATTTTTCCTTTGCAGCACCACCACCAAGACCCTTTCTCCTTAACCAAAATGCAATAACGCTCAGCAAAAATACTGCGAACAGCATTACTCCGAAGATGTAGACCATTACATCATAGAATAGTGGGTCATAAGCAGGTCCAATCTGCTTCATCAAGTTTTCGAATCCATAACTTACCATTGCCACAATGCCTAGGATAGCGCTCATTATCATATAGAGCAAATAAGATCTTCGATATATACATTTTGGTTAAATTCAAGGTTGCCAAGGCGGCCACAATACATGCTATTAGAAACTGTCTTGAATCAAGCATTTAGCATCACTTGTGAACCAGGTAATTCGTCCGTAACAATAAGCTAATAATCTTATGGAAGCATATCCCAAATATCTTTAGATCTACTTGTGTAGTCCAATAAGCTATTGATTATTTTGCGCCTTTGTTGAAATCTAAAACTGTGGGTGTCTGGGATGCAAGCGATGATATGACTGTTCCCGATGCAGGTCTACAGTATAAATCCTCGTGTATAAAGTTCTCCAAAAATAAGTATAATCATAATATATAAAAAAAGATTACTTCGGTTATCGTGCCACTTCTTTCTTCTTGCTCCTACCCATAATGAAGAATGCTGCTGCTACTCCGCCAAATATCACTGCGAGAATAATGATGAAAAGTACAGTCTCGTTGATGTTAGTTCCAAGCATAGGTGTACCTGATCCGTAAGCTCCAGCACTTTTAGCATTGCTTATTTTTTCTCGCGCCAATTTTAACTGCTCCTCGATATTACCTCCTGTTACTCCACCGTATTGAGCTTTAGCTATCTCAATTGATGGTAAAGCAAACACAGAAATAGCCAGCGCTGCCGCAACCGCAACAGCCGCTATAGTAGGCTTGTTCATATAACATATTACGACATGAGTCAATTATTTAACTTTTGTCTACGTGGATAGACAGATAAACTTAAGTAACGTTTAAGAGAAACGGTTGGCCCTGAACAATCATGTCAAGAATGCATGCACATACTCATGGAAAGTCTCATAGTGTTCGCCCAGTTTCTATAAATGTCCCTAATTGGCTGACGCAAGATTATACTCAGGTATCGTCTCTAATTCTTCAATTATCAAAAGAAGGACTGGTGCCAAGTGAAATTGGTGTACGTTTGCGTGACCATCACGGTATACCCTTGGCAAAACCAATCATAGGCAAGTCAGTAACAAAGGTGCTGAGTGAGAGTGGTATATCTCGTGAAATGCCTGAAGATTTAGATCAGCTAGTGAAGAAAGCCTTGGGCCTTCAGAGACACTTGAGGTCTCATAATACCGATCATAGAAATGTTCGCTCGCTGGAATTAATAGAGTCCAAAATCCATAGGCTTTCAAGATACTACAAGGAAAAAGGAAAGCTTCAAAAAAATTGGAAGTATGCGACTGTTATAGCACAGCTAGAATAATAAGTTGGCATGGGTAGAAAGGAACTCTATGAAAGGTTAGGACAATTTAACGAAAGAATAGAGTCTGCCGTTGAAAATGAGAAAAGCATCGCAATAGTTACCTCTGCGAACCCTGATGGATTATGTTCGGGTGGTATAGCTGCGACATGCATATTCAGGCTTGGAGGCAGGTGCTCTATTCGTACAGTTCTCGAGTTGACCCCAGAAATGATAACTGATCTCAAATCGTCAGGATACGATCTATTCATATTCATGGATCTTGGCACTACTACGGTCAATAAACTGCGCCATTCATTAGGTGCTAGGTGGCTTCTTATTGATCATCAAATTATCACAGAAGAGGCTGAAGAAAAATTGTCTGCAGATCACGTTATTAATTTGACGGGGTGCGGAATTGATGGCGAAAAAGAAATCTCATCGGGAGGGCTAGCGTACCTTCTTGCCCTAGAAGCGAGTAATAAGAATAAGGATCTTTCTACGCTTGCAGTCGTATCAGCGTTAGCAGAAAAACAAGATATAGGTGAAAAAAGGTCGCTTATAGGGATCAATTCTGAAATTGTCAATACAGCTCAATCAATCGGCGCTCTATCAGTTAAGTCCGGCTTGCTGATTACTGGGGAGACTATGCCAATTCATGAAGCGATAGCTTCCAATTTGTCCCCTTGTATAGACGGCTTAACTTGGAATTATGAAAATTCATACTCGCTGACAAAAAATTCTGGACTTCAAATGAAGAATAAGAATGGACAGTGGCGTATACTTGCGGAACTCGATCAAGAGGAAAGAGGAATCCTAGCTGAGGCAATTATAAAATTTATGGTCACATCTCCCAACACAGGACTCCCCCAACCAGAAGATCTAACCGGATCAATTTATAGCCTTAGAGAGGATCCGGAGACCTCTATTAGAGATGCCAGACAATTCGTAGAATTACTAAGAGCCTGCGGATCTGCAAACAAGGGTGGAATAGGTGTAGGGATTTGTATGGGTGACAGGAGGGCTATATTAGATGAAGGAGAGAGAATATTTTTGGCCTATAAGGAGACTCTAAAGGAGAACATATCCAGAATTTTTTCAGAAAGATGGCGCTTTAACGACTATGGAAATTGTGTATATGTTTTTGGAGAGGGAGCTGTACATGAAACCATGATTGATTCAGTTTGTTCGTTTCTGGCCGGGTGTCTATCATTAAATAATAAGGTTCTGTTAGTAAGAACGATAACTAAAGACAACTCGCATTACAAATTTTGTATGACAAGAGGATTTAGATCCAAGTTTCCGCCTATTCTTGGAGATCTGGTGAAAAGCTCTTCTGAACAGATAGGAGGTGCTGCATGGGGCCGACTAAATTCAGCTATCTGCGAGATTCCATTAATGAGCTTAGATGATTTCATGATATCCATTAGAACAAAGATTAGGGACGCAGAATTTGAAGATTAATGTTGAATCTCACGTACATTTGGAACTAAAATTCGAAACAAAATCAGAATTGTTTGCAGTTATGAATTCGTTAATTCCAGATAACATCGACTGTCCTGACGGATTGGTAGTAGAGATGTATGACAAGCATAACTGCCTAGTATTTGACATCTCGTGCAAGAGAGAAATTTTTGTCATTATGAGTACAGTCGACGAAATTCTGAGGCACATTGTAATGGCAAAACAGGTAATTTCCAATGCTTGATGTTAATCTCCTAAAGAATCCAAGTTTATTAAAAGGCATGCTCGTAAGGAGAAATTTGCAATTTCCACTGGAAGAATTATTACAATTGGATTCAAGAAGGAGAGACCTGAACATCAAGGTTGATGAAATTAGACATAGGAAAAATGTCCTAGCCAATCTGATCTCGACGAAAAGGAAGGTGGATAGCGATGCTCTAGAAGAGATAAAATTGATGAATGAAATTAGTAACAATCTATCTAATCTGCAGGCTGAAAAATATGAACTTGACGTAAAATTTAAACGATTAATGATGATGTTACCTAATCTATTATTAGTATCTGTGCCTTCTGGGAACACTGAATCGGACAACGTATTCGTAAGATCTAGCGGAACTACAAGGACTCTAAATTTTCAACCTAAAGACCACATCGATTTAAGCACTTCCCTTGACTTGGTCGATTTCGAAAGAGCGGCCAAAATTGCTGGCTCTAGGTTTTACTTCTTGAAGAATGATCTTGTACTATTGAACCAAGCATTGATACGAATGGCCTTAGATTTCTTGTCAGACAAATCCTACATACTATTGCAACCTCCTTATATGATTCGAAAAGAAGCTATGGAAGGTGCAGTGATGCTAGGAGATTTCGAGCAGGTCATCTATAAGATTGAAGAGGAAGATCTTTTTATGATAGGGACATCTGAACACGCGATGGCCTCAATGCATATGAACGAGATCCTAGAAGGCAGCAAGCTTCCGATAAAATATGGGGCCATTAGCCCTTGCTTCAGAAAGGAAGCCGGAGCTCATGGCAAAGATATGAAAGGAATATTCAGGGTTCATCAATTTGAAAAGGTCGAGCAATTTGTTTACTCTCGCCCAGAAGAGTCTGAAAAACAACATGATATTATGTTAGCAGTCACCGAGGATTTCTACGAGCACTTGGGAATTCCAACACGCACGATGTTACTCTGTTCTGGAGATTTAGGTAAGACTTCAGCTAAAACATTTGACCTCGAAGCATGGATGCCAGGCCAAAACGCCTATCGTGAAATAGTCTCATGTTCGAATTGTATAGATTACCAAGCTAGAGGATTACATATACGATTCAGAGACAAGCCTAATGAAGAGACAAGACTAGTCCACACACTGAATAGCACACTAGTCGCTACAGAGCGTTGTATGGTGGCTATACTCGAGAACTATCAAACTAATAGAGGCACAGTTGAAGTCCCTGGTGCCCTTTGGAAATATATGAACGATCGTAAAGAAATTGAGCTGTAATTTCTAGGACGTACCGGAATACGACGAATCATGTTAGAGTTCTGGGATTCACGTATCCGTAAGCTGACTGTGATAAGAAAGTGAAAATAAAAAGTTAGGAAAGTGCGGTTGTTAGATAACTTGCCAGGGCCGAGTAGCGAAGGTTACACCTAATCCAGCGCCAATAACAATCACTTGGTAGGCCACATTGCCCCATGGAACAGGCTTGAGTATTGCAGGACCCGATACTTGAACTGTTTGACCCGGACCGAGGCCTGGCCCAATGTGTTCAATATTCAGTTGAGTGTGAACGTGGTAAGTGCCAGGTTCCAATGCCTTTACTGTTATTGAGTACGGAATGCTTGCTCCCGCGGGAATATCAAATATGTTGCCTGGAGGATCTCTAGACAGAAATTCCCATCTATTCCCTGCATTTGTCGACTCACTAAATAGGGACAGCCATGCTCTCAGAGGCCGATTAACCAAACTCTGAAGCGTTCCAGTAACGGTTAGTGTATCACCTGTATGCATAGTCTGAGTTGAAAATGATTCGTCACTTATTCTAACAAATCTGCTCTGTAGCTGAGCCTGTACTCCGTGGCCATGTGCTGCTGGTAAGAATGCCAGTATTGTAGACAACACCGTTACCGCAACGAGAGACGTCACTATATACGTCTTACACTTGATCATGCCTTTGTATCTAGCGATACCAGAAGACACAAAGATATATATTTTGCTATCGGATCTGGCGTCATTTTACGATTGATTGGTTGTAAAGCATTACTTTATCGGAAAAGAATCGGAACGAGTTGCCTAAAAATTACCTATAACCTAGTAATTTTATTGCACTCAAATTTGAAAAACTAATTTAGAGCATTCTGTCTTTTTGGGCAAATGACTCAAGGTCGTATTAACTTATGCACATTCTAAATTATAGGTTCATAATATGATGTTTCAATTAGGCCGAATAAAGCCTAATGATGTCAATCACACTCGATTTATTTCTAAGATTAACTAGGTCCAAGCTGGAATTCAAAATTGCCATTCCCAATATCATTTAGACATAATATTAGAAGGAATTGCAAAAGAGATATCGAATATATAACGGTAGTTACTATCTTTGCAGACATTGCGGAGAATGTATTGAAGCGAAGAGGTCCCCTCTTCATTATGACGTAACTGAATAGCAATATTTAAAAAGGCATTGTCTTAATAATACATTAAATGACATTACCGAAGGGATGGGGCACAGGTGGAAGGAGAGGCGAAAATAGAGACGATATCGAGAAGATGATAGGCAAGAGGGTCGAAAATATGACTCCTATTTTCGTCCTAGGGTTTGCGCTTTGTTGGGTTGCTACTGCTGGAGGTGTATATGTGGGTGTTACCATATATCCATGGGCATATCCATTGCCTAGCGGCTTGTATGCATTGTCTGTTTTAACTGTGATCGAATCACTGGGATTCCTCTTCATAATGAAGATTTCTCACGAAAAGCTTGGTTATGCATAGTAGGATTCTACAATTCATGATTCAGCGGGCAGCATAAATACCATCATTTCCGTACGAGATTTCTCACTTCTTTTTCTAATTTTTTCAGCTTTCTGGAATGTCATTTATGCAGTAGTGAAATCTCCATTTCATAAGTGACTGACGGTTGGATTGCTCATAAATTTTATATATTACCTATCAGAATACGTTACCAATGGTCTGGCTTCGACGCACAACGCACTATCTATTCATAATAGTAGTTGCTGTAAATAGCACACTACTGACTATTAATGCTGGAGACTATATCTTCTACACTGATTGGGCATGGACGTCATTCGTCGTATTCTCTATCGCTCAATCTACAATGCTTGTGGTGGGGGCAATATACTATATGCTGTTTACAGGTGTGCCTGGTACCGCTACTTATTATGCAACCATTATGACGATATATACATGGGTTGCAAAAGGCGCCTGGTTTGCATTAGGCTACCCATACGACTTCGTTACAGTACCTGTCTGGATACCTTCGGCAATGTTATTAGACTTGACTTATTGGGCGACTAGAAGGAATAAACATGCTGCTATAATAATTGGCGGAACATTAGTAGGTCTATCTCTTCCAATGTTCAATATGATCAACCTTTTATTGATAAGGGATCCATTGGAAATAGCCTTCAAGTATCCACGTCCGACATTACCACCATACATGACTCCCATTGAACCTCAGGTAGGTAAGTTTTACAACAGTCCTGTAGCCTTAGGAGCAGGCGCGGGAGCAGTGCTATCAGTACCAATTGCAGCTTTGGGTGCTAAACTTAACACGTGGACATATAGATGGATGGCTGCGTGGAGTAAGTGGGACTAAGTCTTCCAACCTAATTTTCTTTTTTTTGTTTTTGAAGAACTTTTATTCAGAACTATAACTTGTAATAAATTCGAGCGTTGTACTTTGTATCTGTAGTAACAAGTACACGACGATGTAAATCAGAATAAGTACTGGTCAATCACAACTTACCACCGAAGGCTGCGGCTAAGCTCTAAATCTTAACTCTATTTCAAACTCATGATTCAACTGTAATTACGCCGTATCAAACCATATCCTATATAAATTCACAGTGCATATAATGAGCTCTTCACTTAACAATCTTTTCCATAATCTCTCTATTGTGCATATCTACAAATAAGCTCAACCAATTCATGACATGCTGTAGCTTACAATCATTGTCTTTCATACAAGGGAAATAATCATCAAAAAATTCGGTTCTATCTTTATGTACTGAATCGTTCTTTCAATGAAGCTTTTTTCAATCGAGGAATGATTATGATGTTGAATGTTTAGAAATCTACATGCTTGTGGATATCATGTACCACCATCGGTTGAAATATTGTGTTTTCCATATTTTCTAATCAGTGATTTTATAAACTGTTCAGCCACAAGCATATTTCTTTCAATGGCGATACGTACACAAGATTGTTCTATCGGTTGGCTCAATAGCAACCCATAACTATACATAGTCACTGCCTACTTTAATCAACGTTTCATCTATGATAAATTCAGATAGTTTGTATCTCTTTTGTTTGCAATATCTTCTTTGGCTTGTAGCGCTGCATCCAGTTCCAAATGCAATCATCGTTTCTCTTGATAAATCGAGAAAGCCTTTGTGATGTTCTTCGAAGTGATAAACCTGAAAGGTATAGCTGTAATGCATAATAAACATACTTTGAAGAGGTCCTACTTCTTTCTTTGGATGTGGACATTATCAAAATGTGGGAGGTATTTAGCTATAGGTCTATCCGTTAACTGAACAGCGCCATATAATGACCAGATCAATAAATATACTGAATTCTCCTAGATCGAGAAAGGGAGCATCTTCTAGCGATCTATTCTAAGAGACTCTAGCAATTTGCTTATGCCCCCAGTGGGCACACCGTCATGGTCCATTATCGTCTGTCTGGCGGGAGGATTCCTAACGTAACTAGGAATCCTCGATTCTATCCGCTCCTCATATGATGGAATTTGCTCGTTTTGATAGAATACACCAATCGGAATCTTCTCATCCCACTCCTCAGATTTTTCGATAGCTTGTACCATTTTAGAATAAGTCTCTTCGGATTGGACACGACCGTCATATCCTGTATCCTCGAGCTTGTAGATCCTCGGTTTCTGTTTATGTGTATCCTCGTCGATATTACCCATTCCTTGGTACCATTCACGCGTATTAATATCGTTGTAGGTAGGGCAAGGTTGGAGAACGTCCAAATATGCCAATCCCGAATGTTCAATAGATTTCTTAATGAGTTCCTTAAGGTGTCTCACATCATATGAATAGCCTCGAGCTATGAAAGTAAACCCTGACACCAACGCAAGCGCTATAGGGTTAACGGAATCATTCACATTTGGTTGGGACAAAGATTTTGTTTTCATTCCCAATTTTAGAGTAGGAGCTGCTTGTCCCTTTGTCAAGCCATAAACACCATTGTTGAATACGATATATGCCATGTCTACGTTTCTTCTTCCAGCACTAACGAAATGCCCTGCACCTATACCTAGACCATCTCCATCACCGCCCACCGCAATAACTTCCAGATCGGGGTTTGACAGCTTGGCTCCCTGAGCAAAAGGTAGAACTCTTCCGTGTAGAGTGTGTATTCCATAAGTATTAATAAAATGAGGCGTCTTACCAGAACATCCTATGCCTGAAAAAATAACAGACTTGTAAGCAGGGATTTGAAGATCAGCCAGTGCCATCTGGATCGCATTGAGAATTCCAAAATCGCCACATCCCGGACACCAATCATTATGAACTTCTGTTTTATAATCTGCAAACTTAAGTGCCATATTCTAAAACTTGTCTCCTTGGAGCATTTCCACTAGTTATTAGCTTTAATGCATTATAAATCTCACTAGACGACATCGGTCTACCATTGTATTTTACCACTGTATAATCGATTTCACGTTTCAGATGTTGTTCTACCAATGATGCAAGCTGCGAAGAATAATTCATTTCAATATCGACCAAAATCTTGGAACCACGTATCAAGGTCTCTAGAAGGCTAGCCGGAAATGGGTGCAGCAAACGAAGTTGGATAAATCTCATCTTCTCGCCTTCCCTGTTCAATTGATTCAACGCATCTAAAATGGATCCCTTGGTAGACCCCCAGCTTAGCACAGAAATTACTTCTTGATCCTCATTATTGCCGTAAGCGATCGCCTTGTCTTCGTTTGGAATTTCTGCCAATGCGACGTCTAGCTTTCTCATACGCTTATCCATCATATTGATACGATTATATGGATCCTCGGTGATATGACCTTCTTCTGTATGCTCATCTCCTGTGTTCCAGAATATTCCATTTTGTGTTCCAAGCATTGCACGAGGAGAAATCGGATTTCCGCCTAGCTTAAATCTCAGATATTTTCCATCCACTCTCTGATCTGCTGGAGGAATCTTGTTTACGATTTGTCCTCTGTCGATCTTGACTCTGTGTTGATCAAAATTCCTGCATGTTGCAACACTATTTGCAATTGCCTTATCCAAAAGATGGATTACTGGCATTTGATATTTTTCTGCAAAGTTAAACACCTTTATCGTGTCATAAAAACTCTCTTCTATATCTCCCGACGAAAACACGATTCTAGGAAATTCTCCGTGACCTGCATGAACGGCAAACAATAGATCTCCTTGTTCGTGTCTTGTAGGAAGCCCAGTTGCTGGACCTGCTCTCTGATACAAAGAAACTACCAAGGGTACCTCATTGATTCCGGCCCAACCTAATGCTTCAACCATCAATGAGAATCCAGGACCAGACGTAGCCGTTGCCGAGCGAACACCAGTCAAGGCACCCCCAATCGCCATGGTCACTGCTGCAATTTCATCCTCTGTTTGTATCACTAAGATAGAACCTTCTTCGCCATTGCTCTGTTCCAAGATCTGATGAGACTCTAAAAATTCACTATCATCACTTGCTGGGGTTATTGGATAGTATGTCTGGAATCTGCAACCTGCTACCAGCTTTCCTAAGGCCGAGGATTGATTTCCTTGGACTAGGATGGTGCTATCAAGTGGCTTTTTGTATTTCAACTCACGCTTCAGGTCTTTTGAGCTAAATTGCAGTTTAACGTGGTCATATACAAAATTGGCAGCTGATACATTATTCTCGGCAATTTTTGGCTTAGTTCTAAATACATATCTGATAGATTCCGATAAGATATGTTTATCAAAGTTGAGAATTGCCATTGATGCAGACAGTGCCATGACATTGACTGTTCTAGTTAGCTTGCTTAATGTATGATCCCCCATCTGCTCGGAGAATTGCTTGAGAAGACGAAAATACGGTATACCATAGAGTTTAATATTCTTCTCATGGGCATAGTCGAGCATACCTCTTAGGGACAGGGGCTTTCCAGAACTCTCGAGCATACTTGAAATTCTTCGAACAGCATATTCATCAATAGTAGGCACTTCGCGAAGGGTTGTTTCGGCCAAATCCGAATCATAGATTATCGCTCCACCTTCTTTCATCTCACTAGTGTGAACAAACACAGTCTCAGCATCAAAAGAAACCAGAATGTCAATTAAGTCGACATGAGAATGTATAGGTTCATCGGAAACTCTGACAGTAAAGTAACTATGTTCACCTTTGATATTAGAATAATATTCTCTATTCCCGAAAATGTTGAAGCCAGCCTGAGCACAAGCTCTTGAGAAAATGTTCGCAGCAGAATCGACCCCACTCCCCTGAGCTCCACCTATAACCCATGTTAATGAATTGTCCGCGTAATACGATTGAGTCATTCATATAAATTTGAATTTTTCTTGCTTTTAATGCTTTAGTATTCGAGAATTCAATTTATCCTCCTCCAGTAACGGCATCATACAAACAGCATTCACAGTTGTCAAGTTCTCCGCAGTATGGGCAGGCGCACATACAAGCTTCCATCGAGTTTCCACAATATTCGCACAACGTCCCGTCGCTACTAGATGTACTTTCACTCATATGGCTTCAATCCTACTATGTTGTGCAGCTACTGCTAATATAGTTTACAAGAACAGTGTAATACCGAGTTCTATCCATCAACTTCGTGATCTTTTTTGCAGCTTCGATTTACTTAACCTGCCGGCCTGAAAGATTAATATCTATATGAGTGTTCTATGAATTCATTCTTATGGTAATATCTGTTGCCCAGCAGGAAACAAGGGGGACAAAATCTGAGGAGATTGAAAAGTTAACAATCACTCGAGGTACCACACTCGTCAAGCGCGGTTTTGCACGAATGCAAAAACATGGTGTCGTTATGGACATAACTAATGCTGAACAGGCCCGGATAGCTGAAGATGCCGGTGCGGTAGCCGTTATGGTTTTGGACAAGTTACCATATGACGTACGAAAAATTGGCGGAGTTGCGAGAACTGCGAGTGTTAATGTGATCCGGGAGATAATTGATAATGTCACTATCCCAATCATGGCAAAATGCAGAATTGGCCACGTTTCCGAGGCTCAGCTTCTCCAAGGGATTGGTGTCGATATGATAGATGAGAGTGAGGTACTGACACCAGCAGATGAACAACGACATATATGGAAATGGGATTTCACGACGCCCTTCGTTAACGGTGCAAAGAATCTCGGCGAAGCTTTACGAAGGATCGAGGAAGGATGTGCGATGATTAGGACCAAAGGTGAACCTGGAACAGGCAATGTTGCAGAAGCGGTCTCACACATAAAGTTAGTTAACTATGAAATTCGCAAGATCCGATCCCTACATGGAGATAAGCAAGAATTAATTAATATAGCAAGGGAAATGAGAGCCTCATTTTCTCTAGTAGAAGAGATTTCTCGTCTGGGTAGATTGCCTGTTGTTAATTTCGCTGCAGGTGGTATCTCAACGCCTGCAGATGCGGCTTTTCTTATGAATTTAGGTTGCGATGGAGTGTTTGTCGGATCTGGAATTTTTAAAGCCAACGATGCAGCTCAAAGGGCAAGAGCTATCGTACTCGCTACTACGCACTTTGACAATCCTGAGATAGTTGCGGAGGCACAAAGTATGATTGATGAAAACAAATCAATGCTTGGGCTTGATACAAAAAATCTTGATCTGAGGATGCAAGAAAGAGGACCAATTTGAGGAATTCTGTTAATATTGGAGTTCTAGGTATACAGGGTGACATCGAAGAGAATATTTCCTGTACCAAATTTGCCATGAAGAGAGCTAGACGACGTGGAGAAATCAAAGTAGTTCGCTACTCTGAAGACATTGAAAATCTAGACGGCTTGATCATTCCAGGCGGCGAAAGTACTGTGATGAGTTCACTTATTTCAGTCCAAGAAAAAGTCTTTCAATCTATCAAGAGACGCATCTCAGAAGGTATGTCCGTAATGGGTATATGCGCAGGCATGATATTACTTTCTAGAAAGGCTAACGACAGAGTTATAGGTAAGACAAAGCAAAATTTTTTATCTGCCTTGGACATTGCTGTAGAAAGGAATGCATTTGGTAGACAAAATGATTCGTTCGAAACCTATTTGAACGTGCCCCTAATTGGTAAAGGTAAAATTAAGGCCATTTTCATAAGAGCTCCAATAGTGACTGAGATAGGCATCGGAGTGGACGTCATAGCGAAGTTTAATGAGAAGATCGTTGCTGTGAAGCAGAACAATATTGTTGCCACTTCTTTTCATCCAGAATTGGTCGATGATAGGTTCCACACATTGTTTATAAAAGGTATATCAAAGATTTAGAATTTATGATCCGATATTTGATGATCAACTGAGATGTGCGGGGGGTGGGATTCGAACCCACGAACCGCTAAAGGACGGGATAACCCATTTCTTAAGATCTTAAGTCCCGCGTCTCCAATTCATAAAGTCATATTTGGCCGGGCTCTACAACCCCCGCATCGTATCCGAATTATTTAGAACTACGTAATTAAAACCTTGAGTTTTTCACCGTTGTGCAGGATATTGTGGAAACTAATAATAAGAAAGCATGATTTAATATGTTTTCCGAATATCTGAGGCCGATAGTAACAACGTCAATTAGCTTATCTAGCTATTGAAAGGGTTGGGTTGCTCAGGTGCTCAAAACTAACTCTAAAATATGATACAGGAGATGGATCGCAATCTCACATACCTGAACCTTTAGAGGATAACAACATTAATGAAACCCTGCTGTCATGTAGAATTCTTGTTGCCTTGGTAGCTCAGCCTGGTAGAGCGTTGCCTTGGTAAGGCAAAGGTCCCGGGTCCAAATCCCGGCCAAGGCTCTCTTATATTTGGCTTAGGGAGTAATTCTTGCTTTATTCGAATTTTCAACGATCTGAAGATTAGTACCAAGATGGAGTGTCTCCAACCCTCACTTTTATTAGCAGAAGAAATAAAACCATTTTTTATAGATAGAGGTAATTCTAATTCTTGAAATGTCTGCACCTTCCTTTTGATATCGCTGCTTAATCTATATTCGTATACTTTTGGTACATATTCATCTTGCATTCATTCAATTTCTATCTTGGATAATAATGTTGGATTGAAGCTACTGTTTCAGGGCATACCGTATTATAGTTTTAGTTATTTTTAGCTATTACTGAATTCCTTTTTCAAGGTAACGCTCGACCAGGCTGAGCTACCAAGGTAAACTAACAAGGTGACCAAATAATACAGCTAGATTCTTTATCTAACTTACGAAAGTCCTTCAGCCCGCTATGAGAAATATGAATGAATTTAACATATCTGTTGGAAATAACCATGTATACGAGATATTATATTTTGGCGTAAATCTCATAATCATGTTTGATTATAGACTTGTCTTTGAAATAGTAAAGAATTCGGATAAAGAAATATAAGTTTTAATTGTTGGTAGAAAAGAGGTTCCGGCATGGAAAGAAAATGATGACAGTAATAACAATAGAAATTCTTAAATTAACTTATACTAGAGTAAGAGTGGACTAATAATTAATGGTATCTTTAAGCCTATCGTAAGCGATACATATGCATTTGTACTAAGCAATCGACGGTCTTCTATTGGCCATGAAGCGAATACAGTTAAGGTTAATTTGATTAATAACTGGCAATGGGAGATAACGGAGGTCCAACTGGAGGATCGCCCAAAAGAAGAAGAGTGTGCTACTGTTTTCTTTATGCCAAACATAATTCTCTTGTCTGCTTAAGCAAATAAAACAGATTTATTAATTTCGTCATTATCTTTTCTAAATCTTTATGATAGCTATAACATATAGAAATACCATATCTAGATTCTATAGCTCTTTACATGTCAATGCTTGTTCTACTGTGAATACACTATTTCCTTTACAGATATCATTGAATGTCTTAGCATGATGGACTTCTAGTCTTATCTTTCATACTAGAACGACAAATCTGAAATCTAAAGTTATCATGAATTAAGCGCCTAAGATAAAACAAGGAAGAATAACAAGGCCAGAGGTTGTTCAGGATCACACTCTCTTCTTAACCGAAAATCAATTGTAATAATTATGTAGATTAATGATTCGACGAAATAGTTAAAGTAGACCTTTGCTTTAGATAGACACGGGACGTGTTCTAATTTTTGTTTTCATTTCCATGTACCAGTTCAAATTAATACAAAATCATCGACCGAAAGTTGACAGCTCCTATCTACGTTATGCCCCAAAAACTGCCGTCCTTAGAAATTCATCACGGTACTTTAAGACATAAGGTTCTTAGCTCAGTATCTTTGTAAATATCATGTAAGGCCAGAATAAGCGAATGGAAATATATTCTATAGTTTCTAAAATTGGTATTCAGATAAGACATTTTCTTTGTACTTTATAATTTAGAGGGTGCGAGGCTAACTTTCGGGTACAGAACTTGGCACATTATGAACTAGGACTCGTTCCAATTCTTTGCGCCAGGCTCCATTTACGTGTGGTCTTTATTGGCATCTTTCAGAGACTCTATTATTCTTGCATTAACCTCATCGATGTCTAAATTGTCCTTAAGGTAGCCTACGAAATCGTTAGGACTTATTATACCTACAGGTTTGCTTGTATCATTACCTTGTATTACAAGCAAGTGTCTGACATTATTTTGCAACATTATATCGGCAGCTACATCTATTTCTGAGTCCGCATCGATAGTTACTAAGGCAGAAGACATTATGTGTTGAACAATTGTATGTTTACTGCTGGCGTCATGGACGCATACTCTCCAAACCAAATCTCGTTCAGTTACAATTCCGATTGCTATGCCGGTCTCATCGGTTACTACTAACGAACTAATTTTTTTATCACTCATCCTCTTTGCAGCGTCCTGTGCGGTAGCAGATGACTTAATGGTTTCTAGTTTTCGGGTCATCAGTTCTGCGATCAAAGTTGTCGCCATACTTCAGAATCAGGAAAGCTGTTGTCTATATAAAGATTAGCAATGGGTCCACCCATCGATTTGCTAAGTTGTATGGGCTTATCGAATTAAATGAATTATTTTTAATTAATTAGTTATAACATTTCTCTTTATGGTACTAAATGGTGTAGCTCATGCAAGTATTGTTGAGTTTGCTAAATCACACGAATTAGATTCCATGTTTCAAAGACATCTAGAATTTCATTCAAAAGTTCGACTAAATGTGATGATTCCTTTCTAGATTCCATTCGTTAGTAAACCACCTTTTTCTAAACCACCGACTTAAATATCGGAAATTGGACTAATCAGAGGTAATTTCATGATTTTAGCCTAATTACTGATGTAATAACTTTGGAGGCGATGAACTGGGAAAGAGCGATCGAGTAATGACATGATAGAGTTAATCTGAATTCGGTTGTTTTCAAGGTCTACGTAAGAGGTGGAATAAGCAACTAGCTCCGATAACATATGATTCGTAATACTTTCGTGATTGCTTATACGTATTGGATGCACATTTCACGTTTAGCAATATATCTTGAATAAGGCAGGGTAATTCGACCTATGGCGGTCCTAGGATTTGTAAAAAAGGTATTTCAAATATTGGTAAATTCAAGTTATCAAAGGATCTTAGGGACGCGAAATTAAAGATTTTTGCAATATTTGCAATTCACCTAGGCTTAGACTAAATTAAAGGAACAATATGGGTCCACCTTATAGCTATTCTTATATTTAAGCATGAGAGATCATTACAAATTGGTAATACAGGCTTATTGTGTAAAATGTAAATCCAAACGAGACATGAAAGATGACAAGCAAATAACGATGAAGAATGGACGACAAGCCATTAGTGGTATCTGTACAACGTGTGGGACTAAAATGTTCAAAATAGGTGGCGGGAGTGCCAAAGTGGCCGCAAAGGTAAAGACTGCAAGCAAGAAACCAGTAAGAAAGGCTACCAAGACAAAGGCGAAGAGCAAAAGGAAATAGCCGCTTTGCATTTTGCCTTTGCTAATTCGAACACCATTCGTTCATTCTAACCTATTTTTGCATCCTTATCGGTACATGATAAATGCCTTTAAGGATTGCGAAAAGCTTTCCTTATGATAGAGTCGTTTTTCTCGAGTTTAAATGAGATGTTATTCATGAGCTCGTAGATTATTTGGAGAATATCCTTTAGGAAATTAGTTCGATCTTCCAGGCGTGCAGTCAAGCAAATCTCATACTCGACTACTAATTATTATCTAAGATGATTGTCATCTATGTCAGATCAAGCTCGCCAGGGTCTATATCTGCTAACAATGGTACTGATTAACTTCAAGGAGGATAGAATATAAGTGGATTGTTTTAATGGGATTTACAAAACTTACAGAATAATTATGTATTACGAATCCGATCAAGGCCCCTTACCACTAGACCTTGCAGTTTCTAATATGTTGGAAACTGATTATTCTGGCGCTACAAATCAAATACTAAATATCGAAGTAGAACAGCATGTCCTTTTAGATGATGGGACGTTCGTTAACACCGGATCGGAAATGTGTAGAATTGAAAATGAGAAGCGACGCACTGAAATACATACCTTCCAAAGAGAACACTCAACCAATAGTCATGATAGCTCGGAGGACATCGGTCATACTACACTAACAGCGTCACACGAGTTTGATCCAGGTCTTCATTCAGTATCGGAAAAACCGTTTGAACCTACTACAAAGTTAGTAGATTCAAACTTTTTTTTAGAAGAATCTTGCCAAAGTAGAAAGGTCAATATAAAACAGACATCTATTTTGGAATTCATTGGATAATGTAACGTTAGTTGGTTGACCTCATATTTACAGGAGGAAAAGAACAATTCATCAATCTCATCTCTTGTTCTGATTGATCCCATACCAAATAATCTCTGCAGCTTAGAATGTAATCTCTATAATTTGATCATATGCACATAATCACAAACGGCAATTTTGACTTGATAATCTGTAGCTGAAAATTATGCTAGAATCACTTGTATTTAGGACCCAAATCTTATACAAACAATTGGTGAAATTACTGCAACGTTGTAGCTAGTGTATAGCATTTTAGGTAAGATCATAATAACGATGTAGTGTGTCTGGGCAACTCTAATGGGTTCTGATCCTCTTTATTGTAATGTAACTGCTTGACTCTCGAGGTATCTTTTTTACAATGTAGGATTGATAGTATGAAAGCTTAGGTAAGAGCTGAGAGCAGCATCACATAGGAATGAGTGCGATTGCAAACAAATAATGGTCATTAAATCGTTTTGCTTTCATGTAATTTTGACCGATTTTCACCATATACTTGTAAAGGGAATGATGCTTTCTACTGGGTCAAATCGTTATTCCGGACCTCAGCAACAAAAATATAGAGAACAATCTCATGAACCATGTGCCTAGTCATGGAGATTGTGATGCAAGCACGATGCGATGGTATTGCAATTATTGGATGACTAAAGAAGAATGGTTGGACATTCATGATTACTCTCCCACAGACGTCGTACTTACGCATCAAGATTCAGAACAGTAGTAATCCCTGTCCAGCCAATTCTTAGTCGCAGCGTGAGGCTCAGACTCGATTTAGAATTTCATTCCAAGGGAGGTAGTAATCTGGTATAAGAGTAGTAGAATGTTAGTCAGTAAAGTACATTTGCCAGTCTATAAGATGTCTAGAGATGGAAATGTTGTTGAATGACTGAGTTTTGTAGTGAGAGCTGAGATGCACTTACCTCGTTTTACCGTAGTACCGAAGTCCTGGTCCAATGATTTCATGATGGTTCTGTGTGTATTATAACCCTAGAGGCCCCTGTTTCCCTAATTATCAAATTCTGAACAGACGTAGCGATTTTGTGTGCATCTTCTATCGTAGTGACACCACCATCGTGTAATGCTTCAATCCTTATTGTCAAAGTTATATGGATATCATGATTCATATCTATCACGCCAATATCTTCGCAATCAATAACTCCTGAGACTGAAATGGCTGATCTTCGAATATTCTCTAAATAGGCAGTATTTGCTTGTTTTTCTATTCCCATTGTTATGTCTTTCACGACTTCGGTTTCGATATGTGTTGTAATATTCAGTATTTCAGGAATTTCATATTTAATCCGCCTCTCAAATTCGTCTACCGTTCTATGCGCAGCTTTAAGCACTAGGGTGTTATTCATTTGTACGTCTAGATACAGATGAAGTAATGTTGCCTTTTTGCTAATGGCACTTGTATTCCCATTCTGGAGCTTATTATGCATAACCCTGTATCGTCTACCGATATCTGGATTTTGGATCCTTGAAAAGTAAATAGAATGAATATTAGTAATCCCTTCAGTTTCAGCCGCAATCAGTCTTATCCTATCACTTATTGTCTCATTGCCAGATTCTATTGCATCCACATGTACTAGAACATCCGAATTCGGGAGCGCCTCCCTGATCTTGTTTTCTACTTTCGTTGCTACCTTATGCGCCCTCGCATGCGTACATGTTCTTGGGACTTCTATGTGCATATCGACAAAGTCCTTTGTACCGATTCTTCTGACGCGTATATCGTGAGCACTATTTACTCCCTCCAACCCAGAAACAGTCTCTACTACACGTTGATAGACTCCTTTGGGAGCTTTATCAAGCAATATGTCGAGTGTTCTTCTTCCTAGTCCCAACGAAGTATAAATTATCATTGCTGCTATAGTCAGCGCTACATAGGCATCGATATTTTCAATCGGAAAAATCGATGCTAGAATCAAACCGATGATAACAATCCCTGACGAAAACATATCTGCCTTGAAATGGATAGCGTCAGCTTCTAACGCTTGGCTACCAAATCTTCTTGCAGTCTTGCTCAATGTACTATACCTTAAATAATCTACACACAAGGATATGATCATAATCCCGAACGAAAAAATTGTTATCTCTGGTTGAACTGTCTTGAAGAATATTCGTTCCAATGCCTCGTAACAAACCCAGGTAGCAGTAGCAAACAGGAGACCAATCTGAACAACACTTGAAATGCTTTCAAATTTTGCATAACCATAGGTGTACTTCATATCAGGAGGCCGCGCAACCATATGGATAGCGTACAACGTCATGATAGCTGCGATTACGTCGAGACCGGAGTGCATCGCCTCTGTTAATATACTAAGACTGTTTGTAGAAACTCCGACTAAAAGTTTTAGAACAGTCAGCCCTACAGAAAACAAAATCGAGGTCAACGCTACCTTAAATTTGGTATTAAATATATCACCGTCGTTAACTGAAACATCTACTGTCTCACCGTTGTCTTCCTGACGGTCGTGATAGTTGTCTCCATTAACCACGATTAGAGTAAGAATTGGTTTATTGACTTATATAGATTATTAGTATGACGAATACTTGTAAATATACGAACTAGGTAAAAGCACGATATGATGAAATATGGCTGTAATCAGCTTTCTAGATATCGATTCTAATTATTTAATTTACTTCATATTTCTCAATTCTTTCTCAGTCCAGTTAATTAAAGATTGCAAGTCATTTGTTGTAAAATCTACGCCTATACGTTCAGATAGTGATTCCAATTCGGGGATAGTCATTGTCACTATCCGCAATTTTCCTTTTAGTCTATCCTTAATGGAAACCGCAGCTGTAGCTAAGAACCTTAATGAGCTTTCTTTAGAAGAGCAAATAATTATAACCATGAAGCCTATCTTGTTGCTCCAAGTTCTAAGAATAAATCGCTGAATATCAATGTCAAAGAACGGATCCAGTTCGTCTTCTACGTTACCGACGAAGATTGAATGGCCACCAAGCATCTGGTACGCTAAAGCTGCAAATTTTGCATAATATGTAGCTTCTTCAGAACCAGCTACAGACATTGCGAAAACTTCTTGCTTTATACACTCTCTAGTTAAATTGAATTTCAAAAGCTCTGAAATTTCCATAATGACGTTGATAAGGTAGATTTTTTCGGTCTTGCCAAGTTTGCTTCTATCGTAAAGTTCCTTTATCGTATTTAGAGTTGGCAGAATTACGTCTAACAAAATCCTTACTCTATCTGCTTGTGAATTAATTATATTCATCATGATCCTTCGAGCAGAATCTTCATTGCCGACCAATATTGCTTCCATAAATCTCTGCTGAATTTCGAAATATTCCATAGGATATGCAAAATCGGCTGCTCCTTGCTCGAGTGACCACACATTTACTGAGCCTAATTTCTTTTTTTTTATTAATCCGATGGTATAGAGAAGATCCAAATATTTTGTGATTGTCATCCTATTAATCCCAGTCTTGCGTGCTAACTCTATTCCAGACATTCCAGTGTTATCGCTTTGGAGCACGTTAATGATTCGCCGCTTAACTTCCTCTAGTGTATACCTCCTAAACATAAGCTGCTCAAGTTTAATACATGTTAAAACCTTTTAGTGATTATTGTTCCTATATTGTCGCACTTGAGAAATTAGTTTGGTAATTGCATCGAAAGCCCCTCCTACATCATTCATCTTTACTATCATTATAGTATCAGTATGACAGCTTACCGTATCTTCTATGTTAATGTGTCTCCTCGAAATCTGATTGTAGAATGCAATAGCGCAACCTGGTGTTTTAATAATTTGTTCCGGACTGTGAACTATAATCGCTGCCAAATCTTCATCAATTTCCAATATATCATAATCTGCGAATAGCTCTCTTACGGAATTTAATAGCTTATCGTCAAAAACCAAAGTTATTGATGAGATACTTTCAGAAACACTTATGAAGCTATTGACATTCTTTGTGAGTGCCTTCGCAACCCTCTCTACTGTTCGCTTACTTTTGACAGTAGAGATCTTGGCAACATCGGTTTTGACACTAATCGTGCTCTCAAGTAGGATTGAAGAAATTACGTGATCATGAACGTGATAAAATTTTCTCGCCCGTTTTATAGCGGTGACAACGCTTTCCATGTTTATCTCCCTTCCTAACAATTTTTCGATTTCAGGTTTGATCACTCTTGACAGACCGCTAAAATTGCAATAGTTATTTTGGAGGCAGTCTTGATAAGACAGATCGGTGGCAATGATGTCATTTACAATGCTAGTTATCGATTTTTGTCCGACCAAGGTTGGTCTAATATTACGCATTTTGGTCATCCTTGATCATAAAATATAAATGTAGCGTTATTACTGGGAACGCCTTGTATGGCAATCAATAAAGTTATACTAGCATATTCTGGCGGATTAGATACCTCAGTTTGTGTACGTTACTTGCAGAAGCTGAATAATCTAGACGTCGTAACGCTTACCGTAGACTGTGGTCAAGATGAGGACTTTGCCAATCTGGAACAAAAGGCGATCTCCTTAGGTGTCGTTAAACACATACATATCGATGCAAAAAAAGAATTCGCTGCAAGTTACATTTCACGATCAATACGAGCAAATGGACTCTATCAGGGAAAGTACCCTCTTGCAACTGCACTAGCAAGGCCTCTAATAGCTACAAAGCTTGTAGATATTGCGCATCAGGAACATGCCAAGGTTGTTGCCCATGGTTGTACCGGAAAGGGAAATGATCAAATTCGATTTGATGTGACTATTCGAAGTCTAGATCCAAATTTAAAGATTGTCGCGCCAATTAGAGATATGAATTTGACTAGGGATATTGAATT